>JBFGFG010000113.1:0-7948 GCA_041579655.1 Nitriliruptoraceae bacterium | reverse complement strand
CCCGAGACCATCATCGACAACCTGCGCATCGAGCCGCTCGAGCTGCACCTGGCCTACGACGCGCTGGACCTGATCGACACCAACCGCGGTGGCGACCTGCTGGAGCGCGTCCGCGCGCTGCGCCACCAGATCGCCCAGGAGCTCGGCGTCGTGATGCCGCTGGTGCGCACCCGCGACGAGGCCGTGCTGCCGCCCGGCAGCTACCGCATCCTGCTGCACGGCGTCGAGGTCGCGCGTGGTGGCGCACCCGCCGGCCGCCTGCTCGCGCTGCCCGCCGGCGACGGCACCGAGCTGCGTGCCTTCTCGGTCGAGGAGACCGTCGAGCCGGTGTTCAAGCTGCCCGCGTTCTGGATCCCCACCGAGTCGCGCACCGCCGCGGCTGCCACCGGCGCCACGGTCGTGGACCGCTCCTCGGTCGTGGTGACCCACCTCGCCGAGGTCGTGCGCGAGCACGCCCCGGACCTGCTCTCGCGCCAGCAGGTGCAGCAGCTCGTGGAGGGCCTGCGCTACGACGAGCCGCTGCTCGCAAACGAGATCGGCACCGACCACCTCTCGCTGGGCCTGCTGCACGAGGTGCTGCGCGGCCTGCTCGAGGAGCGGGTCGCCATCCGCGACCTCGGGCGCATCGTCGAGGTGCTCTCCCACAAGACGCGCGAGACCCAGAACGTCTCGCAGCTGGTGGCCGCGGCCCGCGTGCCGCTCGGCCCGGGCATCGTCGCCCGCATGTCGCCCGAGCGCCGGATCGGTGCGATCACGCTCGCGCCGGAGCTCGAGGCCTCGTTCCACGAGAACCTGCGCGACGTCGACGGGGTGCTGCACCTGGTGCTGTCCCCGCCGCAGCTGGAGGCGCTCGCGGAGGGCGTGCAGCGTCCCCTCGCCGCCGAAGGCGCGCGCGACCGCACCGCGATGCTGATCTGCGGCCAGCTCCTGCGCCAGCCGCTCCAGCGCACCCTCAACTCGCTCGGTCTGGACCTCTCGGTCCTGTCCTACCCCGAGCTGCCAGACACCATCGACCTCGTCCAGATCGGAGTGATCGGCCATGCCACAGCTGCTGCATGATCGTCCCGGGGCCACCGAGCCCACCGCCACCAACACGGCGCCCGACGCACCAACCGGTGCCACGCCCACGCGGGTCGTGGTCGAGGGTGCGACCGCCGAGGCCGCGCTGGAGGCCGTCCATCGTGAGCACGGCACCGGCGCGCGCATCATCCAGGCCGAGAAGGTGCTGCGTGGTGGCGTCGGTGGCTTCTTCGCCAAGGAGCTCGTCCAGCTGACCGTCGAGCCCGCCGCCCCGGCGAGCACCGCGACCCCCGACGCTGGCGGCAACGCCATCGCCCAGGCGCTCGCCGACGCTGCTGGCGACGACGACGGTCCTCCCGGCGAGACCTTCGGGGAGATGCTGGACCGTCGTGCCGCCGCCCGCGGTGAGGCGACCTCCGGCGCCAGCTCGGTCCGCGGCACGCCGCTGGCCGCGTCCAGCCTCTCGGCAGCGCCGTCCTCCGCGCCGCAGCCGGCACCGCAGCCGACACCACAGCCGGAGATGAGCGCGCAGCCCGCGATGTCCCGTGGCCTCGCTGGCGTCGTCGCGGACCTCGCCGCCGCGACGGACCACCGGGAGAGCACCTTCGGCGACGCGCTGCGCGCCGCGATGACCGGTGACGACGCCGAGCACGCACCTGGCACCGCCAGCCTCGTCGAGGGCACCGTCGGTGCAGGCGCGACCGCGCTCGCCGTCGCCGCTCCGGCCGTGACCAGCGAGCGCACCGCAGCGCCGGCAGCGCCGATGGCACACGCAGAGCAGCGCCTCGACGCCGCGATCCGGGCAGTCAGCGCCGGGACCACCGCGGCCACCGTCGTGCGCGCTGCGGAGAGCGGTGGCATCACCGGCTACGCGCACCCTGACCTCGGTCGTGAGGCCGCGGCGCAGGACAGCACGCCGGACCTGCTCCAGGACGTGATCGCCTCGGCGACCGCAGCCGTGGAGTCCGTCGCGCCCGCGCCGGTGTCCCCGGTCGAGGAGCCTGTCGCCCCGAGCACCACCACCCCGGCAGGGGCGTGGTCCATGGACGCGCTGCGCCGCCTCGGCATGCCGGAGGGCGTGCTGGCCGCGGTCAGCGTGCAGCGCCCCAGCGACGACCTGGGCTGGTTCGCAGCCGTGACCCGCGCGCTGCAGCCGCTGTGCGGGGCGCTGCCCGAGGGTCACGACGTGGTGGTGGGCGGGTTCGCGCGTCGCTACGCCAAGGCCGCGTTGACGACCGTGGTCACGCTGGACGACAAGGCTCCGCGTCGGGGATCGGTCGCTGTCGCGGCCCGGGTCTCGGACCGCACCCGCAGCTGGATGGACCGCGAGTCCCGCGGCCGCTGGCTGCACCTTGTCGTCGGTGGCGTGGGCTGGCGTGACTGGCTGTTCGAGCGCCCGTCCGTGGTCTCGTGGACCTGCGACGAGGACCTCCCGGCGGCCATCACCGCCGCTGCGCAGCTGGACCTCACGCTCGGACACGGCATCGTGGACGGCGTGCCGACCCGCGCCAGCGCCGTGGATCTCGCCATCACCCTGCGCGCGATGCTGGACGGGCGATGAACCCGGGGCCGCTGCGTCGGCTGGTGGGGGTGCTGGGGCTGCTCGCCCTGGCACCGATCGCGGTGCTGCTGTTCACCGGGCAGCTCGACCTCGTCACCGCTGCGCAGCGGGCGATCGTCGTGCTGATCGTCGTGGTGGTGCTCGGGCGTGTGACGGGCAGCTACCTGCAGTCGATCGCGCAGCGCTTCGAGCGCGAGGCGGTCCAGTCGGAGCCGGACACGGAGCTGCCGGGCATCTGACGCCGCCGGGCAGCGTGCGTGCTTGTCCGTCGACGCCGAGCGCCGACGTGTGGGTGAGGGACGAGGAGACCGCGTGACCAGCTTCAAGGAGATGGACCTGACGTCGCTGGTGGGCGAGATGACCACCAGCATGCTCGGCGTCGCCGTCACCGAGGGCGCGGAGCCCGTCGGGGGCGACATCCGACAGGTGGTCGGCTGCGTGCACCTCACCTCGCCCGACTGGGTCGGCTCGATCCTCGTCGCCATGCCGGCCGACGCGGCTGCGGCCGCCACGGCCGCGATGTTCATGCTCTCCCCGGACGAGATCGAGGAGTCCCTCGTCGCCGACGCCATGGGCGAGTTCGCCAACGTGCTCGCCGGCATGGCCAAGACCGCGATCGGCGGTGGCTGCCAGCTGTCGCTGCCGAGCGTGACCACCGGGACGGGCCTGAAGGTCGTCGTCCCCGGTGCGCAGCTCGTGGAGCAGCGCTGCTACACGACCGACCTCGGTCGCATCACCCTGACCACACTCGAAGGCAAGTGAAGGAACCCCTGTGAAGATCCTCGTCGTCGACGACAGCAAGGCCATGCGCATGATCGTCCGTCGGGCGCTCATGAGCTCGCCCTCGTACGCCGATGCCACCGTGGTCGAGGCCGAGAACGGCCAGGAGGCGCTCTCCGTGGTCGCCTCCGAGTCCCCGGACGTCATCCTCTCGGACTGGAACATGCCGGAGATGAACGGCATCGAGTTCCTCGAGGCGCTCGCCGCCAAGGGCGCGCACGCGCCGTTCGGCTTCGTGACCTCGGAGTCCACGCCGGAGATGCACGAACGGGCAACCTCGGCCGGTGCGCGCTTCCTCGTCAGCAAGCCGTTCACGCCCGAGTCGCTCGCAGCAGCGCTCGACGGCGCCCTGTGACGCGCTGATGGCTGTCGTCCCCATCCCCGTCCGCGCCTCGGTGCGTGACCTGCTGCGCGACCTCGTCGGTGCCAAGGTCACCGTCACCGAGGACCGCCGGCAGGAGCTCGACGAGGAACGCACGTCGTACCTGGCCATCTACCGCCAGGACGACGGCACCGCCGTTGCCGCGGTCATCACCGACCTCACGGCAGCGGCCGCGCTCGGCGGCGCGCTGGGGATGATGTCCGCCTCCGACGTCGCCGACGTCATGGGTGGCGCGACGGCGCTCGAGGGGGACCTGTACGACTTCTTCGGTGAGGTCGTGAACGTGTTCTCGAAGCTGCTCAACAGCCCGACCACCAAGCACGTCAAGCTCGACTCGCTGGTGCCGGTCCCGGGTCAGGTGCCCGCCAGCATCGCGAGCGTCGTGCTCGAGCCCAGCGCTCGCGTCGACTACACCATCGCGGTCGACGGCCACAGCGCCGGGATCCTGACGCTCGTCAGCAACTGAGGCCCGTCGTTCGCCGCTGCCGGACGTTCGGACCGGCGGGGGAGCGGTGGCTCAGACCGCCAGCGCCAGCACGGCGCTGCCGATCACGCCGCGCTTGACCATCATCGCGGCGACCTCGACCATGTCGGGGTCGAGGCGGCTGCCGGCCATCTCGCGCAGCGCGTTGGACGCGGTGTTCAGCGCAGCACCGATGCTGCCCGTGGTGGCCGCGTGGTGGACGGTCTCCTCCACGGCGTGCGCGATCGCGATGATGCGACCGCCCGTGGGGATGTTGTGTCCGGACGTGCCGTCGGGGATGCCGCTGCCGTCCCAGCTCTCGGCGTACGCACGCACGAGCTCCGCGACCTCGGCGCCGGCGATCGGCTCGACGTACGCCGCTCCGAGCACCGGATGGGTGCGGTACGCGGCGAGCAGCTCGCCGCTGAGCAGCTTGGGGTCGGCGACGGCCTCGACAGGGAGCCGGGCCTTGCCGACCTCGTGGAAGTGGGCGGCGAGACGGATGCGGCTGCGGCTGATGCCGTCGTAGCCGAGCTCCGTGGCCAGCACGGCGGCGATCTCCGCGACGCGCTCGCCGTGGCCACGCTCGTGGTGGGACATGCGCTCGACGTGGTCCAGCAGGCGCAGGGTGGCCTGGAGCTCGGTGCTGGACGCCATGCCCAGCGCCAGCAGCTCGGCGCTGACGATGCCGCCGTGTCCGTCCTGCGCGGCGACGTCACGGGCGCGTGACGCGAGCTCGAGCAGCAGCGTGGAGTCGGTGGCGGCCTCGGGGCCGGCGTGCCCGAAGGCGAGGCCGAGCGGGCGCACGCCGGTGGGCACGAAGGTGGCGGCCAGTGACTGCATGCTGCGGGCGAGGCGCTCGGCGTCGTTGGGGGACAGGTCCGCGCCGACGAGGCCGAAGTCGGTCTGGTCCAGCGCGTAGATGTCGACCTCGAGCCGCTCCGCGAGGTGCTCGAACTGGCGGGCGATGCGTCGCCGCAGCGCGCCGAGCCCTTCGTAGGAGAGCTCGCGTGGCGTCTTGGGGATGTTCATCAGGCGGGCGAAGGCCACGCGGGGGGTCTCGCCGGCGTGTGCGAGCTCCTCGACGCGGGCGCGCATCGCGAGGTCGTCGAGCAGGCCCGTGACCGGGTCCAGGCCACGTGTGGAGCTGTCGCTGCCGAGCTGGGCGGTGCTGCGGTCGTAGGCCTCCAGGAGGCCCTCGCTGCCGTCCAGCCCGCTGATGATGGCGGCCAGCGCGTGCTCGTCGCCCTCGCCCAGCACCGAGACGGCGCCGTGGCGCACGAGCTCGACGGCCGAGGCCTCGCCGCCGGTGTGGGCCAGCACGACGATCGGCCCGTTGGAGCCGGTGCGGTAGCTGTCCAGCTGGGACAGCAGGTCACCGCGGGGGTTGCGGGTCGAGAGCAGCGCGACGTCGCAGTCGCTCAGCCGGCCGCCGTCCTCGAGGATCGTGAAGCGCGGATCGTCCTCGAAACGCCGACGAGACGCCTCGGGCAAGCCCGGGGCGTACACCGTCGCGCGCAGGTCGTCCCCCGGCTGGGGCACGGTCCCGATGCGGTCGAGGTGGACCAGCTCCTCAGCGGTCTCCTCCGACATCTCAGGCGCTGATCGCGGCGGCCGGAGCCGGGGCGTCGAAGCGCTGGCGCCAGGAGGTGTGCTGCTGCATGGTGGCCAGGTAGGCGGCGCGGCGACGACGGCCCGGCGCGGTCTCCGGGACGTCCGGCACACCGTCGAACTCGGTGCCGAGGTAGGCGCGGATGGCGTTGATGGCCTCCGAGCGGATCTGCGAGACGCGGGCCTCGGTCACGCCGAGGTCGGCGGCGATGTCCTGGAGCAGGTCGTCGCCGAAGAAGTGCCGCACGATGACCTCGCGGTGCGTGGCGTCGAGGTTCTCGACGGCGAGGCGCAGGGTGCCGACCAGCTCACGCTGCTCCGCGGCGTCCTGGGGGAGCGACTCGGGGTTCTCCTCGACCAGGAGGGACTGCAGGGTGTCGGAGGAACCGCTGGAGGAGTCGGTGACGGGCTGGTCGAGCTGCAGCAGGGTGGAACGCTCCACGCCGCGCTGGCACTGCTCGATCTCCTCGACCGTCATCTCGCTGGCCGCGGCCAGCTCCTCACGGCTCGGGCTGCGACCGAGGTCCTGCTCCAGAGCGCGCTCGACGGCCTGCAGCTCGCGGGCCCGGCGACGCAGCGAGCGGGTCGCCCAGTCGCGGGAGCGGGTGGAGTCGATGATCGCGCCGCGGATGCGGATGGATGCGTAGCGGGCGAACGGAACACCGGTCTCGGTGTCGAAGCGCTGCGCGGCGTCCACGAGGCCGGCCGCGCCGGCCGACCAGAGCTCGGAGCGGTCAACGTGCCGCGGGTAGCGGCTGGCGAGCTGGTTGACGATGTGCTGGACGAGGTAGAGGTGCTCCTCGACGAGCGCGTCGACGTCGTTGTGTGCCGCGTCCGTGACTGCCACGATGATGTTCCCTGGTCTGGTGAAGCCAAGGTGGCGAACGCCTACGGGCCGCGCCAGTGTGTGGGCTGGGAATGGCCCGTTCTTGGTACACCCTGACTACGTGAGTCATTCCGTCATCCCCACAAGTAACTAGTCATCTGTTGACCCTGCCACCAGCGTTCCATCGTTCCGTGGCCGCTCTGTCACTCATCGTCATACCGAGGACCGTCAGGGTCACCCAGCGCGACGTTGGGGTCGCGCTCCGTGTCGGGTGCCCGGATTGTCGCCCATGGGACGTTGTCCCCGGGTCATGGGTGTGTATGGCCCGGTCCGGCGGCGGAGCGCTCAGGTCCCTCCAGGAGCTGCCGACGGGGGGCGTATGCACATCCCTGACGTCTCGCAGCTCGCACCGACACCGCTCGCGGTGCCGGCCGTCATCGCCAGCCCCGAGCTGCGGGCCGCCGACGGCTTCGCGGCGCGCCTCCAGCAGGCGATCGGGTCCGCGCTCCCGCAGCCCGGTACGGGGTCACGGAGCGGTCTCGGGGTCTCCCTGGCCAGCACGAGCACCGAACACTCCCACGCGGTGCAGGCCTCGAGCACGGGCGCGCTCACGCTCGGTGCGATGCTCCGCGCCGGCGCACCGTCGTCCACGGGCGTCGCGTCGGTGTACGGGCTCGGTGGTGCCGGCTTCACCATCGACCCGAGCGCGGCGCTGAGCGCGATGAGCGCCCAGCCTGCGATGATCGTGCACGACGCCACGACGCACGCATCCGGCCCGCTCGCGGGGCGTGCGACGGTGGCGCCGGTCGAGGGCCGGCGGACCTCGGAGTTCGGCAACCGCATCCATCCCATCACCGGCAAGCACAAGGCGCACCACGGTCTGGACATCGCTGCGCCGACCGGGACCCCCGTGCGCTCCGTCACGGACGGCACGGTGATCGCTGCGGGCGACCGAGGCGGCTACGGGCTCACCGTCGAGGTTGACCACGGCAACGGCGTGACGAGCCGCTACGCCCACATGTCGGCGCTCGACGTGCGCGTGGGGGACCGTGTGCCCGTCGGTGGCACCGTCGGCGCGGTCGGCTCGACGGGCGCAAGCACCGGGCCGCACCTGCACGTCGAGGTGCGTGTCAACGGCGAACCGGTGGACCCCGACGGCATCTGGTGATCCGTCAGCGGTGCGTCAGCTGCCCGACGGGCGGTCCGGCCGCGGCATGCGTGCGGGAGGCGTGGAGCCCGCCGGTCGGGCGGGACGCCCACGCAGCATCGCGGCTGCGCGCGCCGAGGACGCGGCAGCGTCGGCGT
>JBFGFG010000112.1:0-7957 GCA_041579655.1 Nitriliruptoraceae bacterium | reverse complement strand
TGGTGCTCGGCTGGCTCCAGCACAAGCAGGTGCCGATGCGGCTCGTCGAGATCGACGACACCCGTATCGAGGTGCTGGTCCCGCAGCCCGCTCGCGACACGCTGCGCGCCGAGCTCACGCTGGCGTGGGACGGGTTCCTGCGCATGGTCGAGCCGGACGTCCGCATCGACGTCGTCGCGCTCGGCGGACCTCACCCCGGCTGGCTCGACGCGCCGCGTGGGTCCTGGGTCGACAACGAGGGTCGCCTCCGCGTCGAGCTGAGCCCTGACGAGGAGGCCGTCGCCGACGCCTCGCGCACGATCGGCCCGGGGCTCGTCATCGGCGGCATCGTCGCGCTGCTGCTGGCGTGGGTGACCGACGGCTCCGAGGTGCTGCTGCTCGCCGGCGGGTCGGCCCTGGTGCTGGGCCTGCTGATCCCCCGGTGAGCCTCGCCCCCAGCACACCGAGCACCGCGGCCGGCTCCCAGCGCGTCGTCCTGCTGGGCGCCATCGCTGCGCTGGTCGGACTCACCGTGGCCGTGTACGTGAAGTCGCGCTGCGGGATGCCCGCGGGCCAGGAGGGTCAGTACCTGCGGCAGTGCTACTCCGACATCCCGCCGCTGTGGTTCGCCGAGCGGCTGCACGAGGGCGCGGTGCCGTACCTCGACCACCCGGTCGAGTACCCGCCGCTGACCGGCCTCGTGATGTGGCTGGCGGCGGTGCCGTCGGCCAGCATGGTCGCGTTCTGGTGGTGGACCGTGGGGCTGCTGGCCGTGGCGGCCGGCATCACCGGTGGCCTGCTGGCCCGCGCAGTCGGCCTGCGCCGCACGCTGGTGTTCGCGGCCGCGCCGACCTACCTGCTCAACGGGGCCGTGAACTGGGACCTGCCGTCCATCGCGCTCGCGGTCGGCGGCCTCATCGCCCACCGACGCGGGAAGGACGGCTGGGCCGGTGTGCTGCTCGGGCTCGGCGTCGCGGCGAAGCTGTGGCCGGCGCTGCTGCTGCCCGCGGTGGTGCTCGCCGCCGGCGTGCTGCGCGGTCGCGGCGCCGGGGTGCGCACGGCCGCCGCGGCGATCGGCGCGTGGGCGCTGGTGAACGTCCCGCTGATGGTGGTCGCGCCGGAGGGTTGGTCGCGCTTCATCGTGCTCAGCCGCGAGCGCCCCGCCGACTGGGACAGCCTGTGGCGCATCGTCCCGGGCTGGTTCGGGTCGGTGATCGACACGCCGCAGGTGAACCTCGTGGTCGGCATCGTCACCCTCGTCGGCTGCGCCGCGCTGCTTGGTCTCGCGGTGCGCTGGGACCCGCCGGAGCGCTGGCACCTCGTCGGGCTGCCCGTCGTCGCCTGGTTCCTGATCGTCGGCAAGGTGTGGTCGCCGCAGTTCACGCTGTGGCTGCTGCCGCTGCTGGCGCTGGCGCTGCCGCCGGTCGGGGCGCTCGTCGCCCTGGCCGTCGCGGACGTCGCGGTCTCCCTCACCCGCTTCCCGTACCTGGCGAGCGTGGCAGGCATCGAGGGGGGCGGCGACGCGCTGCCGTTCGAGGTCGCCGTCGCGATACGCGCGGTGGTGGTCGCCGTCGTGGCAGTCTGGGGCTGGCGACGCGAGGTCGCCCGCGCCGCCGCGCCACGCTCCCTCCAGCGTCTGCGCCCCACCGGGATCACCGCATGACCGAGGCGCCGCCCGCCCGATCCGAGCCCATCGTCTCGATCGTGGCGCGGCGCGCGCGAGGTGGTGCGGCCACGGCACGAGACGCGTGGCTCGGCTTCCCGATGATCTGGCGTCGAGCGGTGATAGCCACGGCCGGGCTGTGGGCCGTGGTGCTGCTGCTCGGCGTGCTCGCCGCCGGCACGTTCCCGGCGCTCGACCCCGTCGGCGTCCCGAACGGCCCCGGCTTCGGGGGCTGGCCGCCACCCTCCCCGGACGCCACGGGCTTTGCGCTGCTCCGCACGCTGCTCGAACGCTTCGACGCGCTGTGGTACCTCGCCATCGCTCGCGACGGCTATCCGTCGAGCGTCGAGGTCCCGCAGGCGGCCGCGTTCTTCCCCGCCTACCCGCTCCTGGTCCGGGCGGCCTCGGTCACGGTGCGCGACTCGACGCTGGTCGCCGCGATGCTGGTCTCCACCGGCGCGACGGTCGCGTGCTTCGCCGGCGTGCAGGCGCTGGTCGGGCTGCTGCCGCCCCGTTCCAGCGGATCCGCGGACCCGCTCGTGCAGCTGCAGCGCCGCGCAGTGCTGGTGCTGCTGCTGTTCCCGACCTCGTTCTTCCTGCTGGCGCCGTACAGCGAGTCGCTGTTCCTCGCGGCGAGCCTGTGGGCCCTGGTGCTGGCCGGACGCCACCAGCCGCAGGCGGCGGTGCTGCTGGCCGTGGTGGCCGGGGCGACGCGACCCGTCGGCGCGTTGCTGGTGATCCCGCTGCTGCTCGGCATGACCGCGCTGCAGGAGTCGCCCGCCCCACGCGCACGTGTGTGGCTCCGCGACCGGCTGGTGCCGGCCGCCGGCGTCGGGATCGGCCTCGGCGCGGTGCTGCTGTACGGCCTGGTGCGCTGGGGCGACCCGCTGGCGCCCCTCACGGCGCAGTCAGCGTGGTCGCGCGGCTGGGCCTGGCCGTGGGACACCGTGACCCAGGCGGTGCGCTTCTCGTTCGGACAGCTCGGTGCGCCGACGACGGGCTACCAGCTGCTGGACCTGCTGATGCTGGTGGTCGCCGTCGTGGGTCTGGTGACGTTGGCGGTGACCCACCGACGCGACCGGCTCGCGATCGCGCTGATCATCCACGGCGCGGCGAACGTGCTGGTGTGGCTGGTGCAGCCGTTCGACGGCCGCCCGCTGCTGTCGGTGCCCCGCTTCGCGCTGGTGGTGCCGGGCGTGGTGGTGGGCCTCGCGGCGCTGACCCGCCGCGTCACGGTCGAGCGGGCGTGGACGGTGCTGAGCGTCGTGCTGCTGGCCACCCACCTGCTGCTGTTCACCCGGTGGTGGTACGTCTTCTGACCGGGCTCGAGCGCGGCCGCACCCGCCTCAACCGGTGGCGCGGCCGTCGCGCAGCTCCCAGAACGACTCCAGCAGGTGGTGCCAGCGACAGTCGAGGCACACCTCCACGACGTACACCTTCAGGTCGCCGTAGCGACGGATCGTCGCGTCGAGCTTCGCGGGTGGGATCGCCTGTCCGCCCTCGCCCTTGCCCTTCGCCGCAGCGCCGGTGAACACGTAGGTCACACCGCGCAGCTGCGGTGAGTCGCACACCGGGCAGAGGTCGTCGAGCTCGTGGCCGATGTGGGTGCCCGCGCGCACCAGCTCGCGGTGGGCGTCCTGGACGTCCGTGAGCGGCACCTCACCGGCCTGCACCTGCTGCAGCAGCGCCCGGCGCTGCAGGCGGTAGTCGATCCTGCCCTTGCGCACGCCTCCTCCTGCCGTCGGCGTGACCGCCAAGCGTATGGATGTGCCGCAACGGCGTCCTCACGTTCGGCCCTCCCGAGAACGCACACCTGCGCGCGCTGACGGGCTCACAGGCAGGTGTTGCGGTCAGCGACGGCGAAAGCATCGAGCACACCTCCCCTGACCAGCCACCCGGAGTTCACGCATGCGTCGTTCCCTCACCCTCGCCGTCGCCGGCGCCCTCGCCTTCAGCGCCGTCGCGGCGCACGGCGTCGACCACAACCACCCCTGCTACGACGCCGCCACGGGATCGCTCGCCTACGCCGAGCAGGACGTGTTCTTCCACCGCGGTGAGGCGCCTGTCGCCAACGGTGGCGCCGCGAACCCGTGGAGCACCGACGCACCGGCCTCGTCCGTCCAGGGCGGCGCTGGCGCGCTCGCGGTCACGCCCGGCTTCGCCGGCCTCGCCGACGGCACGGGTGCCGAGCAGGCCGCCACCTTCACCGGCACGTTCGACGGCTGCCTCGACACGATGGTCGTCGACCTGTACTCGTTCGACATGACCAACCGCAGCGGCAGCTCCGGCTCCGCGCAGCCCGCGCAGCACGACTTCGGCTACACGCTGACGGTCGACGGCGTGCAGATCGCCTCGGCCGGTCCGGTCGAGGCGCTGACCACGTTCGACAACGAGGGCTTCGGGCCGAACCTGAACCAGTTCGCGATCAACATCGGCGAGCTCATGGAGCTCTACACGGACTTCGGGATCACCCTCGACGGCGAGCACACCATCGAGCTGTCGGTCGCGTCCTGGTACGTGAACACGGGACACGCCGTGTACGTCTGGGACACCACCGAGGTCCCCTCGGGCATCTCCTTCAACGGCGCGGTCCCGGAGGGCGTGCCGGTCGTCGGCTGACGCCACACCGCTCCACATGATGGCCGCACCCCACCGGGTGCGGCCATCGTGCGTCTCCCGGCGTGCACGCTCACGAGCGGCCACGCGCACACCGCGACCCACCGAGCAGGAGCGACGGCCACCGACGTCGAACCCGCTCACGAGAGATACCACCGTCCCAACCGGAGCCGCCCATGCGCCGCACTGCCACCATCGTCCTCGCTGGAGCCCTCGCGCTCACGACCGTCGCCGCCGGCGAGGTCGACACCGAGCACCCCTGCTACGACGCCGAGACCGGCGACCTCGCCTACCCCGAGCAGCAGGTCTGGTTCCACCAGGGCGACAGCAAGCTCGGCAACGCCGACGCGGCTGCGCACCCGTTCGACACCACCGCGCCCACCGCGTCGGTCCAGGCCGGCGCCGGCGCCGGGCAGTACAGCGGCACGGCCGCGTACAAGGACGAGGCCAACACCGCGGACGACGGCACGTACGACAACGTCCTGGCGAGCTTCACCGGCACCTTCACCGGCTGCATCGACACCCTGCTGATCGACATGTGGTCGTTCGACCCGGTGAACCGCTCCTCCACCGTCGCCGACGCCCAGCCCAACGCCCACCAGTTCTACGTCGAGGTCATCATCGACGGCGTCGAGGTGTTCGCGCAGGGCCCGGTCGAGTCCGGCACCACCTACGGCAACGAGGCCATGGGCCCCAACCGCAGCCAGGCCGGTCTGCACCTCGGTGACACCATCGCGCTGTACGCCGGCTTCCACGAGGAGCTCTCGCTCGACGGCGAGCACGAGGTCACCGTCAACCTCGCCCCGTGGTTCGTCAACACCGGCCACTCGGTGTACGTGTGGGACACCACCGAGGTCCCCTCCGGCCTCGTGTTCAACGGTGAGATCACCGACGCCCACAAGAACAACGACTGACGCAAGCACCGCACCTGCTCGCGACCCGCACCACATCCGGTGCGGGTCGCGGCGTATGGTCCGCGTCACCGACCACAGCACCGACGAACCGACAGGGCCCCCGCATGAAGATCGCCGTGAACCGCCAGACCACCGCCAGCCCCGACGACGTCTGGGCGGTGGTGACCGACCTCGACGGCTCGCCGCAGGCGCTGTCGCTGATCAGCAGCATCAAGCGCCTCGACGGTGGCGGCGAGATCGGCGTCGGCACCCGCTGGGAGGAGACGCGCACGATGGGCGGCAAGGACAACACCTCCACCCTCGAGGTCGTCGCGCTCGACCCTGCGAAGCGCCGCTACGAGGTCGCGCTCGAGGCGATGGGCCAGGACTTCCGCTCGGTGGTGCAGGTCACCCCGTCCGGCACCGGCTCGCAGGTCGACATGACGATGGAGTCCACCGCGAAGGGCCTCGCCGCGAAGGTGCTCGCCAAGACGCTGGGCAAGGCGTTCGAGGGCTCGATGACCAAGGTGCTCGGCCGCGACCTGTCCGACATCGTCAAGGCCGCGGAGGCGCGGTGAAGGGTCCGCTCGGCCTGGTCGTCAACATCGTCTGGCTGGTCGTCGCCGGCTGGGGGCTGCTGCTGGCGTGGATGTTCGCGGCGTTCCTCCTCGCGATCACGATCGTCGGCATCCCGTTGGCGGTGCCGCTGGCGCGCATCGGGCTGTACGCGGCGTGGCCGTTCGGTCGCACCACCGTGGTGGACCCCGACCGCGGCGCGGTCTCCGGCGTCGGCAACGCGCTGTGGATCGTGTTCGTCGGCTGGTGGCTCGCGCTGGTGCACATCGTCTCCGCGCTCGGCCTGGCCGTCACGATCGTCGGGCTGCCCGCCGCGTGGGTCGACCTCAAGCTGGTCCCGCTGGCGTTCGCGCCGTTCGGACGGCGCGTGGTGCCGGCACCGTGACCTCGCCGGACGACCCGCGGGTCGCACGTCGCGACGAGCTCGTCGAGACGCTGCACGGCGTCGAGGTGCCCGACCCGTACCGCTGGATGGAGGACCTCGACGCGCCGGAGCTGCGCGCGTGGGTCGACGCCGTCGCGGACGACGCTGACGCCGTGCTGGCCGCCCTGCCGGGCCGTGACGCGATCCGCGCGACGCTCACCCGTGTGCAGGACGTGCCGCGCTGCGGGGCACCGTGGCGACGCGGCGACAGCTGGTTCCACAGCCGCAACAGCGGGCTGCAGGACCACGCCGTGCTGTGGAGCGCACCCGCCGACCCGTACGAGCCGCTGCCACCGAGCGACGGCTGGCGCGTGCTGCTGGACCCCAACGGCTGGGACGGCGCCCGCTCGCTCGGACCGGTCGCGGCCTCCCCCGACGGGGCGCTGCTGGCGTACGCCGTCAGCGAGGCCGGCTCGGACTGGCAGACGTGGTCGGTGCTCGAGGTGGCCACCGGCGAGCTGCTGCCCGACACCGTGCCGTGGTCGAAGTTCGCCGAGGCGAGCTGGCTGCCGGACGGCTCGGGCTTCCTCACCTGCACCTACCCCGCACCCACCGCCGGCGAGGAGCACGAGGCTGCCGTGCGCAACCAGCAGGTGGTGCTGCACCGCCTCGGTGGCGCGACCACGCTCGTGCACGCGCTGCCCGACGAGCCCGACACCGGCTTCGACCCGCGCGTGAGCCACGACGGTCGGTGGCTGCTGCTGACGCTCACCCGCGGCACCGACCCCGAGACCCGCATCCACGTCGCACCGATCAGCCGCGACGCCGACGGTGCGGCATCCGTCGGTGAGGTGCGCCCGCTGGTCGACGCCGGCGACGCGGCGTGGTGGCCTGTCGGCGTCGTGACCCGTGCCGGCTCCGACGAGCTGTGGTGCCTCACCGACGACGGCGCACCCCGCCAGCGCGTCGTGGCCGTGTCGCTCAGCGACGCCAGCCTCCGCCGCGAGGTGCTCGCGGAGTCCGAGGACCAGCTCGAGGAGGCACACCTCGCCGGGGCCGCGACCGGCTCGCACCCGGGATGGCTGGTGACGGTCCACCTCCACCACGCCGCCAGCCGCGTGACCGTGCACGACCTCGCCGGCCGCCCGCTGCACGAGGTCGAGCTCGGCGCGCTCGCGTCGGCCGGTGCCCAGATCGGCGGCGAGGTCAGCACCAGCCGCCGCGACGCGGCCATCCACGTGGTGACCACCGGCTTCGACCGGCCGACCCGCCTGCTGCGGCACGACCCGACCACCGGCGCGACGACCCCGCTGACCGCAGAGCTGGCACCGCACGACGCGACGGACGTCGGCGACGGCGGGCTGCGCGTCACGCGCGTGTTCGTCGACTCGGGCAGCGTGCGGGTGCCGGTGTTCCTCGTGCACCGGCCCGACGTCACGCCGAGCGGCGCGGTCCCCACGGTGCTGTGGGGCTACGGCGGCTTCGGCATCGCGGTCACCCCGCACTTCCGCGCCGGCTGGCGGGCCTGGGTCGAGCACGGCGGGCTGCTCGCCGTCGCGTGCCTGCGCGGCGGCAGCGAGTACGGGCGCGGGTGGCACGACGACGGGCGGCTGGGCAACAAGCAGCACGTGTTCGACGACGCGCTGGCCGTCGCGGCGTGGCTGTGCGGCGAGGGCTCCGCGACCGACGACGACGGCGAGGTGGTCGACGGTCCGGCGTGGACGGCGCCTGCGCACCTCGGCGTCGAGGGCCGCTCCAACGGCGGGCTGTTGGCGGCGGCCTGCCTCACCCAGGCGCCCGAGCGCTTCGGCTCGGTGGTGCCGGAGGTGGGCGTGCTCGACCTGCTGCGCTTCCACCGCTTCACCA
>JBFGFG010000111.1:0-7974 GCA_041579655.1 Nitriliruptoraceae bacterium | reverse complement strand
GGCTCCTCGGCGTCGGGCGTCGTGGGCACGAGCCGGACCGTCACCCGGCCGGAGCCGTGCCGCAGCGCGTTGTCGACCAGCACCTCCAGCGCCTGTCCGACGGCGGGGGCCCGCACGGTGACCTGCGGGACCGGTGCCAGCTCGGCGACCAGCTCACGCCCGAGGTCCGCCGCTCGGCGCTCCCACGCCGGGAGGCGCTCTGCGACGAGCGCGACGAGGTCCACCGGCTCCACGGCGTCCGTCGCGGCCGTGAGCGCGACGAGCTCGTCGATGGTGGCCGCGAGCCGGTCCACCTCGTCCAGCGCCCCGTCCAACGCCCCGTCGAGCGCCGACCCCTCGGTGCCGCCGCCGGCAGCCGCCATCGCCTGCGCCGTCTCCAGCTGCAGCCGCAGCGCGGTCAACGGGGTGCGTAGCTGGTGCGAGGCGTCGGCCGCGAACGCGGTGCCGCGGGCGACGGCGCGCCCGAGTCGGTCGGCGGTCTGGTCCAGCGCGTCCGCGATCTGGTCGGCCTCGGGCAGCGACGACCTCGGCGAACGAGCCGTGAAGTCGCCCTCCCCCAACCGCCGCGCCGACACCGCCAGCTGCTCCAGCGGCACGGCGAGCCTGCGGCTGGCCAGCGACGCCACCGCAGCGCCGGCGACCACGGCCACGCCGGCCGCAGCCGCCAGCAGCAGCCACGCGCGCCGCACGCTGGCGCGCAGCGGCGCTCCGTCGGTGATGCCCTGCAGCACCAACCGCTCACCGCACACGGTCGTGGACAGCGGCACGGCCACGACCTGCATGCCGTCGACGAGCCCGCTGCCCGTTGCGCCGGCGATGGCCCGGGCCACGACCGCGTCCGCCACCGGCACACCACCGAGCTCGAGGTCGCCGCGCTGCACGAAGCGGGCCACGCCCTGCCGGTCGAACACCGCGACCTGCACCTCCTCGCGGGCGAGCGCCGTGAGCGTGGCCTGCAGCTCGGCGCAGGTGCGCGAGCGCTCGTCGACCAGCGTGGCGGTCTGCTCGAGCGACCCGGCGAGACCGTCCAGCCCCGAGCGCACGATCTGCGCCCGCAGCACCAGCGCCAGCGGCAGGGCGAACAGCAGCAGCGCCAGCACGACGATCGAGACGCCGCCGAGCACGAGCCGTCGCCTCATCGGTCGATCCGGTAGCCCACGCCGCGCAGCGTCACGATCACGTGCGGCGCCGCGGGGTCGTCGCCGAGCTTGCGACGCAGCGACGACACCTGCATGTCCAGCGCCTTGGTCGAGCCGGTCCAGCTGGTGTCCCAGACCTCGCGCATGATCGTCTCGCGGGTGACCGCCTCGCCGGCGTGCTGCACCAGCAGCGCCAGCAGGTCGTGCTCGGTCGGGGTGAGCTCGAGCTCGGCGTCGTCCAGCCACGCGCGGCGCGCCCCGAGGTCCACGCGCAGGGAGCCAGCCTCGACGACGTCGGTGCGCTCCGGGTTCGCCCGGCGCAGCAGCGCGCGCAGCCGCGCCTGCAGCTCGGCCAGCCGGAAGGGCTTGGTGACGTAGTCGTCGGCGCCGGCGTCGAGGCCGACCACCACGTCGAGCTCGCCGGAGCGTGCAGTCAGCACCAGGATCGGCAGCCCCTCGCCCTGCTCGGCGCGCAGCCGCCTGCACACCTCGACCCCGTCGAGGTCCGGCAGCCCGAGGTCGAGGATCACCGCGTCCACGTCGCCCGCCTGCTTCAGCGCTGCGGTCCCGCTGGTCACGTGCACCACGTCGTGCCCGGCGGCAGTGAGCGCACCGGTGAGCGGCCGGGCGATCCCGGCGTCGTCCTCGACCAGCAGCAGCCTCGCCACCGCACCCCTTCGTGTCGTCCGCGCCCTCCGGGCGCAGGCTACGCCCGGACTGGCGCCAACACGGCCGCCGACGACCGCCGGTGACCGGCCCGCGGGTGGATCGTGACCGTTCCCTTACCGAGCGCGGGCCGTGGCGTGACCGGGCCGTACGTACGGTCCTCGGCACCGTCCCACAGGAGCCTGTCATGGTCCCGCCCTCCGACACCAACGCCGACTTCACCGCAGGCGCCGCGCCCACCGGGCCGCCGGCCGAGGGGATGCCCGCACCCCACAGCGACACCATCACCCTGCCACCTCCGCTGCACCAGCCCGTCGAGCCGGGCCCGGACGGCACGGTGCAGATCGCGGCGACACCTCCCAGCACGCCGCCGCCGGCGGCGCCGGAGTCCGCCGACGGCGACCGTCGACGCGGCCTTCCGCTGCGCAGCTACCTCGCGATGATGCTCGCCGGCGCCCTCGGCGCGACCGCGGTCGTCATCCCGGCCCTGTCGATGGATGACGAGCCGGCCGCCACACCCACCGTCGCCACGCCGCTCGACAGCGCCGACACGGTCGTGCCGCTGCCGGGCGCGACCGACGGCTCCCTCGTCGCCACCATCGCGCAGCGGGTCTCGCCGTCCGTGGTGCGCATCGACGTCCGTGGTGCCAACAGCACCGGCTCCGGCTCGGGCGTGGTGCTCGACGCCGAGGGGCACATCCTCACCAACGCCCACGTCGTGGAGGGAGCCCAGACCATCAGCGTGCTGGCCCCCTCCGGCGAGCGGCTCTCCGGCACGTTGGTCGGTCTCGACGGCTCCACGGACATCGCCGTGGTGAAGGTCGACTCCACCGATCTCCCGGTCCCGGCGTTCGCCACCGGCGAGCCGGCCGTGGGCGAGCTCGCGGTCGCCATCGGCTCGCCGTTCGGCCTCGACGGCACCGTCACGTCGGGCATCGTCAGCGGCCTCGGCCGCTCGCTCAACAGCCAGGGCGGCGCGCTGCTGGACCTGATCCAGACGGACGCGGCGATCAACCCCGGCAACTCCGGCGGGGCGCTGGTGAACGCGGCCGGCGAGGTCGTGGGCATCAACACGGCCATCCTCTCCGCCAGCGGCGCCAACGACGGGGTCGGCTTCGCCGTCCCGGTGACCACGGCCCTGTCGGTCGCCGCAGACCTGATCGAGTTCGGTGAGGTCCGCGCCGGCTTCCTCGGCATCGAGGGCCAGACCGTCGACCCCGAGGTCGCCCGTCTCTACAACCTCACGGTCGACAGCGGCGCCGTGATCGCCTCGGTCCAGCCCGGCTCCCCCGCCGACACCGCAGGCCTGCAGGAGGGCGACATCATCACCGCCTTCGACGGCACCGAGATCACCTCGATGCTCGACCTCGCCGGCATCGTCCAGCGCCGCGAACCCGGCGAGACCGTCACCCTCACCATCGTCCGAGACAACACCAACCAGCAGATCCCAGTCACCCTCGGCACTCGCCCGTAGGGCTCGTGCCGAGTGGTCTCGGGGCTCGATCGTTCCGCTTCGCTCCACGAGTCAGCGCGCCCTCGACCACGGGTATCTACGCGGATGCTCGAGGGCGCGCTGGCGTCTAAGCGAAGCGAGACCCGAGCCCCGAGAGCACTGCCAGTTGAGCCCTTTGGGGCTCAGCTGGCAGAACGGTATTTCGCTTCGAGGCCTTCGCCCATGCGCATGACGGCGTTCTCGGAGTAGAGGCCGTCGAGGGCGTCTGCGACGACCTGGGGGTCCCAGCCGAGGGCCTCGGCGAGCTTGATCGGCGTGGACATCCGCTGGGCACGCAGCTCGGTGAGCAGCAGCTCGGTGTCGGCGGCCTCCGAGCCGTCGCCGGCCGCGAGCTTCCACGCGGTGTCGGCGGCGCGCACGATCAGCTTCTCGAGGTCGGTCGAGTCCTCGATGCCCGGGGGCTCACCGAGCTGCTCGAACAGCCACGCGGGGTCCGAGACGCGACGGGGCGCGAGCGGGATGGTGTCGAGGTCGCCGCGAGCGCTGAACAGGTCGCCGGCCTCGAGCTCCTCGATCGCGACGGCGTCGGCCGAGCGTCCGGCCGTGGCGAGGTCCTCTCCGGTGCGCGCGGCCCGCAGCGATGCTCGCAGCGTCGAGGCGTCACGGCCACGCAGCACCAGCAGCTGGAACGGGTCGTTGTCGATCACGGTGGCGAGCGAGTGGTGCAGCGTCGCGATGTGGCGGCAGGGCTCGGCGCCGGCCTCGGTGCAGCGGCAGGTCTCGCTGATGCCCTCGCGGGAGCCGACGAGGTCGACGCCGGCCTCCTGCAGCAGCGGCAGCGCCTCGGGGGGCAGCGTGCCGTCGGCGATGGCGGCGCTGAAGCGCAGCTCCGCGGCCAGCGCGAGCACGAGACGCTCCCACTCCTCGTCGCCGAGCGGCTCGACGTCGAGCGAGACCGGCTGCGAGCGCTGGCGCCCGTGGAGGAACACGCCGCTGGCGCGGCCGGGCGTGACCTCCATGTTGCGCAGCGCGCCGCGAGCCACGTAGTACGGGCCGCGGCCGAGGCGCTCGGCGTACACGCGACCGGTCTCGGCGGCCGTGGCGAGCCAGGCCTGGCCCCAGGTGGTGGTGGTCATCTGGTCGTCGGTCACAGCGTCACCATCACGGCGTCGTCGTCCTCGAGGTCGTCCACGTCGGTCGCGTTGAGCTCGACGAGCTCACGCAGCTGCTCGTCGCCGAGCTCCGTGATCCACGCCTCGCCCTGGCCGACGACCGAGTCGGCCAGCGCCTTCTTGCGCTCGAGGAGCTCGTCGATGCGCTCCTCGATGGTGCCGGTGGTGACCATCTTGTGCACGGTGACCGCGCGGGTCTGGCCGATGCGGTGGGCACGGTCGGTGGCCTGCTGCTCGACGGCCGGGTTCCACCAGCGGTCGTAGTGCAGCACCTCGGTGGCGCGCGTGAGGTTGAGGCCGGAGCCACCGGCGCGCAGCGACACCAGCAGCAGCGGTGAGGCCTCCTCGTCCTCCTGGAACGCCTCGACCATCGCGTCGCGGGTGCCGAGCGCGGTCCCGCCGTGCAGGAACGGCACGCCGGGCAGGTCGAGCTCCTTGGTGAGGTGCTCGACGAGGATCTCGCCCATCTCGCGGTACTGCGTGAAGATGATCGCGCGGTCGCCGTTGGCGACCACCTCGCCGAGCAGCTCGGTCACGCGGGTGAGCTTGCCGGAGCGGCCCGGGATCTTGCCGCCGTCGCGCTGGTACTGGCGCGGGTGGTTGCAGATCTGCTTGAGGGCGGTGAGCAGCGCGAGGATGCGGCCGCGACGCTCGAAGCTGGTGGTGCCGAGCCCGTCGCCGCTGAACGCTGCCTCGACCGTGGAGCGGTAGACGGTCGCCTGCTCGCGTGTGAGGGTGCAGTGCACCGTCATCTCGGTCTTCGGCGGCAGGTCGACGCTGACGTCCGGGTCGTCCTTGAGACGACGCAGCACGAACGGGGCGATCAGCTTGCGCAGGCGCTCGGCCGCGTCGCGGTCGTGCCAGCGCTCGATCGGCACGGCGAAGCGCTGGTTGAAGCGCTTCTGGGTGCCGAGCAGGCCCGGGGTGGTGAGGTCGAGGATCGCCCACAGCTCGGAGAGCCGGTTCTCGATCGGGGTACCGGTCAGCGCGAAGCGGACGCGGGAACGCAGCTCACGAGCGGCGCGGGCGCCCTTCGAGGACGCGTTCTTGATCTGCTGCGCCTCGTCGAAGATGATCGTGTCCCACTCGATGTCCTCGAGCAGGTGCTGGTCGCGACGCAGCAGCGCGTAGGACGTCACCACGACCATGCCGGGCTCGAACGCCGCCCGGTAGTTCGGACGCTCGGTGCCGTGGTGGCGCAGCACCTTCATCGTCGGCGCGAACTTGTCGATCTCGCGCTGCCAGTTGCCGACCACGGAGGTCGGGCACACGACCAGGTGCGGACGGTCCTTCGGACGCGCTGTGAACGTGGCGATCGCCATCAGGGTCTTACCCAGACCCATCTCGTCGGCGAGCACGCCACCGAGGTTGAGGCTGATCAGCGACTGCATCCAGCCGACACCGCGGACCTGGTAGTCGCGCAGGTCGCCCTCGATGTCCTGGATGATGCCGTCCTCGCGCTGCGGGGCGGCGTGCAGGGTCTCGAGCAGGTGCGCGAGCGCGCCCTCGGCGACGGCCTCGACGTGGCCGAGCGTCTCGTGCTCGGTCGAGCCCGAGAGCGCCGCGGCGAGGGCCTCGGTGAGGTCCAGCGCGCCGGTGTCGCCCTCGAGCTTGCGCAGCAGGTCGAGCTGGTCGTGGTCGATGCGCACCCACTGGCCGCGCCAGCGCACCAGCGGCTGGCGGAGCTCGACGAGCTGGGTGAACTCCTCGTCGGTGAGCGCCTGGTCGCCGAGCGCGATCTCGTAGCGGAAGCTGGCCATCGCGTCGAGCGCGAACGGCGACTCACCCTCGACCCGGTCGTCACGCTCGACGCTGCCGCCGATGCGGATGCGGGCGCGCAGACGGCGCTTCTCGGCGTCGCGCAGCTCCGGCGGCACGAGCACGCCGATGTTGGCGCCGGTGAGCACCTCGACGCCCTCGGTGAGGAACACCGCGACGTCGGTCGGGTCGAGCTCAAGCGAGGTCGGTGCTGCCTCGCGCAGCAGCGCCTCGAGCGGTGTGAACAGGCGGGCGGCGTTCGTGATGCCGCGCACCAGCACGTCCTGTGGGTCCACGACCTCACGACCGGCGAGCTCCAGCGGCGCGATGCCGTTGGCCCAGACCTCGGCCGCCGTCACGACCTCCTCCGGGTCTGCGGTCGCCTGGACCAGCAGCTCGATGCGCCACGGCTCGTCGGCGACCTCGAGCTCGTCGGAGGTGGCGCGCGTGGCCGGCGGGATCAGCTTCAGACACAGCCGCGCGAGACCGCGCTCGCGGCGACCGAGCAGCGGGCCTGCCCAGTCGTCGAGGCTGGCTGCGAGCTCGCCGGCGTCCACCCGCAGGCGGTCCACCGTCGGCTCGGAGCCGGCAAGGGCGATGGGGAACGCCTCGATCCAGGGGCGACGGTGGCCACGGCGGCGCTCGTCGCGCTCGGGGCGCTGTCCGGCGCGGCCGCAGACGTCGGCGACGGCGTCGCAGAACGCGGTGACGAGCGCGAGCGGCTCCCACACCGCGGCGTCGTCCTCCTCGCGGCGCAGCGCGTGTGCCGCGAGCGGCATGGCCTCCGCGAGCGCGGCCAGACGGCCGTCGGCGGGCGGTGCGACGCGCCAGAACGCGGTGCCCTGCTTCTCGTCGTCGGCGCGCACCACCGGGATGATGCGGCCGGCGGCGACCAGCTCGAGCGCGAGCTTCGCTGCGGCGGACCACGTGAGCACCGAAGCGCTCGGGCGCTTCCAGGCCGGCCAGTCGCTGCCCGGGGGCAGCTCCGCGAGTCGGCGCAGCACGGGCAGCACGGGCACGGTGCGGCACGGCACGTCGATGCGCACCAGCGTGTCGCCCTTCGCCTCGAGCGTGCGCATCGTGCCGGCGGTGCCCGACGGCAGGTCGAGCACGGCAGCGGCGGCCGACAGGTCGTCCGGGCCCCACAGCGCGAAGGTTCCCCCCGCGGGTGCCAACACCGCCGGTACGAACGTGAGCTGCAGTGCCTGCGAGCCGTCCGGTACCTGCACCGATGTCTCCGTGATGATGGGGAACGGGCGAGTCTACGCGCAGTGCTCGGGGGTCGTGTACGGGGTCCCCGGTGGTGGCATGACCGCGGCCCCGGCGGGGCATCGTCAGCTCACCTGCGTCGCAGCGACGCACGTTGCGGGCATATGGGGAACGTGTCCCACACCTTCGGCGTTTCAAACCATGACACTGGTGTCACCGAACTACCAGTGGAGCACCACCCCTCCCCACACTCCCGCCACCCCAGAGGAGACCGCCATGACCGCCCCAGACGTGATCCTTCGTTCCGACGCGGTGGACACCGCCACGACGGCGTTCGTCGAGTTCCTCACGGCCGAGTTCCCCGAGTGGCGGTTCGACATCGAGTCCTCCGAGAGCTGGAGCGGTGACGTGCGCCCGCTGTGGATCGCGACCCGTGAGGGTCACCACCCGCAGTCCGCGCTGACCGCCGGCAAGCTGCACCGCCGGCTGTCGGACTACGAGGCCCGCATCGCGGCCCGCGGCGGTCGCACCCCCGACGCCAACTGACCCGGAGCTGGGGCAGCCCGTCGCTGCCGCC
>JBFGFG010000110.1:0-8007 GCA_041579655.1 Nitriliruptoraceae bacterium | reverse complement strand
CGTCTCCGGCGTCACGACGGCCGCGCGACGACCGAGCCTCGGCACGGCTGTGACGCCGTTCAACGCCATGACCGCGGCGACTGCGCCGTTCGGCTCGCCCGCGGTGACGACCACCAGCGGGATGCGTCGGTCGCGCGCCACGGTCGTCGCAGCGCGCAGCGCCAGGGCGAGCGACGCCTCCGCCCGCACGCCGTCCAGCAGCCCGTCCACGATCACCAGCACACGGGTCGGGATCCGGTCGCTCTCGCGGATCACCAGCGTGGGTCGCACGACCCGCCCCACGAGCAGGTCGAGGATGCCGCCGAGCCGGGAGCCCAGCAGGTGCGAGGCCCCCTGCCAGCCCACGACCAGCAGCGAGGCGTCGCTCTCGGTCGCGACGTGCACGATGCCGTCCGCCGGCGAGCCGTCAACGCGCAGCACGGGTCGTGCCTCGGCCCCGGCGGACTGCGCGATGCGCGTCGCCTGGTCGAGCAGGGAGCGACGAGCGCTGATCACCTGCTCGCTCGAGCCGGCGGGCGCCACCACCAGAGGGACCACGATGCCGCCGTCCGCCTGCGCGAGCGACGCCGCGAGCCGCAGCAGCCCCTCGGCCGTGGCAGGGTTCGCGACCGGCGCGAGCACCACGCTGCCGATGGGGCGCTCGCGCTCGGAGGCACCGAGCACCGGCGCCACGCGCTGGGCGACCAGCGACGACACCACGCAGGTCACGAGGATCACCAGGATCACCGCGCTGACGACCTCGTCGGTGAGCAACCCGGCCTGGAGGCCCACCACCACCGCTGCGAGCGTCGCTGCGGCCTGTGCGTTGGAGAGCGAGAACATCGCCGCGATCTCGATGCGCGTCGCGCCCAGGAGTCGGCCGGCGATCGCGGCGGCGATCAGCTTCGAGACCATCGCCACGAGGCTGAACGCGACACCGAGCAGCAGCACGCGCGGCTCCAGCAGCAGCCGCATGTCCACCAGCATGCCGGTGGCGAGCAGGAACAGCGGCACGAACAGCACACCGCCGAGCAGCTCGACGCGCTCCATCAGCGCGCCACCGTTCGGCACGCTGCGGTTCAGGGCCAGCCCGGCGAGGAACGCGCCGACCAGCGGCTCCACGCCCACCAGCGCCGTGAGCGCCGAGACCACGAACAGGCACACCAGCACGAACAGCAGCCGCAGCGCCGGGTCCTGCCCGGGACCGGCGAAGAACGCGCGCGCCAACCGCGGCACGGACCACAGGGTGGCCGCGACCAGCGCCGCGAACGCGGGCAGCAGCGTCGCCCAGAAGCTCAGACCGAGCGCACCGGCGTCGGCGCGCACCACCACCACGAGCACGAGCAGCGCTGCGGTGTCGGTGATGATCGTGGCGCCGACCGTTGTGGCGACGACCTTGTGCCCGGCGCTGCCTGCACGGCGGAACTGCGGGTAGGCCAACAGCGTGTGCGAGGACCAGCAGGACCCGATCAGCACGGCCGACAGCGGTGCCAGCCCCAGCAGCAGGGCGACGCCCGTCCCCAGCGTCAGCGGGACGATGAAGGTCAGCACGCCGAACACGAGCGAGTCACGGCGGTTGTCGAAGAAGTCGTCGAGGTCGAGCTCGAGCCCCGCCAGCAGCATCAGGTACAGCAGACCGGCGGATCCGAGGAGCGCGACGGCGCCGTCACGCTCCAGCAGACCGAGCCCGGCGGGACCCACGATCACGCCGAACAGGATCAGCACCACCACGTCGGGCAGACGCAGCAGACGGGCCAGCAGCGGCGCGGCCGCGACGGCGAGCAGCAGCAGCGCGAACACCGGTCCGGCCTCGTGCAGCGGGAGCGTGGGGATGACGAACGACACGCCTACCTCCGGGCGCCCGTGGCGCCGCCCTCCGGGACGGAGGTCGCGGGACGGTACTGCCTACCCGGGTTGGCGACGACGCTGGGTGCGCCGCCCGACCACCGACGGATTCAGACGCCGAGCACCTCGGGCTTGCCCTCGCCGCGCTCGGCGCGGATCTCGTCCTGCAGCTCCTTGGCGAAGTGGACGATCGCCTCGACGATGTCCGCCTCCTGGACGGTCGCGATGCGCTCGCCCTTGCGGAAGATCTCGCCCTTGCCGTTGCCGGACGCGACCCCGATGTCGGCCTCGCGAGCCTCGCCGGGGCCGTTGACGATGCAGCCCATGACGGCCACGCGCATCGGCACGTCGATCTCGCCGTCGAGGCCCTTCTGGACGTCCTCGGCGAGCGTCCACACGTCGACCTGGGCGCGACCGCACGAGGGGCACGACACGACGTCGAGGCCGCGGGTGCGCAGGTGCAGGCTCTCGAGCATCAGGATGCCGGCCTTCACCTCCTCGATGGGGTCGGCGGAGAGCGAGACGCGGATGGTGTCGCCGATGCCCTCGGCGAGCAGCGCGCCGATACCGACGGCGGACTTCACCGAGCCCGAGTACTTCGGGCCCGCCTCGGTGACGCCCAGGTGCAGCGGGTAGTCGGTGCGCTCCGACAGCATCCGGTAGGTCTGGATCATCGTCCACGGGTCGGAGTGCTTCACCGAGATCTTGGTGTTGTAGAAGTCGACGGCCTCGAGCAGCGCGACCTCACGCATCGCGGACTCGACCATCGCCTCGGGTGTCGGCCCACCGAACTCGTCGAGGATCGGCTGCTCGAGCGAACCGCCGTTGACGCCGATCCGGATCGCGATGCCGCGCTCCTTGGCCATGTCGCCGATCAGCTTGACCTTCTCGTGCTTCTTGATGTTCCCCGGGTTGATGCGCACGCAGGCGACGCCGGCCTCGATCGCGGTGACGGCGTACTTCCACTGGAAGTGGATGTCGGAGATCACCGGGATCTGCGCGTGCTTGACGATGTCGTGCAGCGCGTCGGCGTCCTGCTGGTGGGGCACCGCGACGCGCACGATGTCCGCGCCCGCGGCCTGCACCATCGCGATCGCCTGCAGCGTTGCATCGACGTCGTGGGTCTGCGTGACGGTCATCGTCTGCACGCTGATCGGTGCGTCGCCGCCCACCTCGATGGACCCGACCTGGATCTTGCGGGTCGGGCGACGCGTCGGGCCCTGCACCGGCTCGGGAGCCTGGTGCTCGGCGCCGTTCGTGGCGATGATCGGCAGGTCGGTGACCACGTGCGTGTCCTCGTCGGCACCCGCGTCCGACACGGGTTGCTCCGTCAGAGGCTACCGGCGGGGCTCTGTGGCACCCTCGGGCCGCACGCCCCGAGCACGCGGGGAACAGACCGTCCGGAGCCCTGATGAGCACCCACGCGCCCGACTGGTACCCGGACCCGTTCGGCCGCTTCGACCACCGCTGGCACGACGGCACCGGCTGGACCGCGACCGTCTCGCGTGCTGGCGAGCAGCTGACCGACCCGCAGGGCGTGGCGCCCGGGCACACCCCGACCTCGGCGCGCGCGGAGGAGCGCGTCCGCCGTCAGGTCGAGCGCCAGGTCGAGTCGGCCGGCGCCACGGCGCAGCGCAGCGCGTCGCACCACGGGCTGCTCGACGCCGACGTGCTGGTGGTGAACCAGAAGGCCAAGCTCGTCGAGCTCTCCAACGAGTACATGATCTACGACGAGCACGGAACGCAGGTCGGGGCCGTGCGTCAGACCAACCAGTCGACCGGTCGCAAGGTGGCCCGGTTCCTGCTTGACGTCGACCAGTTCCTGACCCACAAGCTCGAGGTCACCGGACCCGACGGCGTCACCGTGCTGTCGCTCACGCGTCCGGCCAAGCTGATGCGCTCGACCGTCATCGTGGACGACGCCCGCGGCTCCGAGATCGGCCGCATCGTCCAGCAGAACGTGTTCGGCAGGATCCGGTTCGACCTCGTGGCGGGTGGCCGCAGCGTGGGCGCCCTCAAGGCCGAGAACTGGCGGGCGTGGGACTTCACCGTGCTCGACGAGCAGGGCGTCGAGGTGGCGCGCATCCGCAAGACGTTCGAGGGGCTCGCGCGGGCGATGTTCACCACCGCCGACAACTACGTCGTGCGGATCCACCGCCCGTTGAGCGACCCGTTGCGCTCGCTGGTGGTCGCCGCCGCCGTCTCGGTCGACACCGCGCTCAAGCAGGACGACCGCGGTGGCGGCGCGTGAGCCCAGCGGCCTGCCCGCACGAGCCCGCTAGAACGTGAGCGGGTTGGTGATGTCGAGGTAGACCAGCGCCAACGAGATCACCGCGACGAACACGATCACCGGCACGGCGACCGCCGCCACGGTGCGCGGGTCCACGGAGAAGTCCGCGGGCTCGCCCTGGTGGCGACGACGCGCGTTGACCGCCTGCTCGACGCCCAGCACCGCGAGGTGGCCGCCGTCCAGCGGCGGCAGCGGCAGCGCGTTGAAGATGCCGACGAACACGTTCACCGACGCCAGCAGCGAGAACAGGAACAGCGGTCCGAACGCCTCGGTGCCCTGACCGGCGGCGCTCGCGGCGCCGACGAGCGAGATGCCGCCGTCGGCCTGGCGCTCCTGCGTGCCGGTCACCTGGCGCCCGAGGGCGGCGATGCCGGAGGGACCGAACACGTCGCCGAGCGCGCCGACGGTGCCACCGAGCATCTGCGTGAACGACCCGTCACCGACGAACGCGGCGTACATCGCGTCGTCCGCGTCCATCGGGCGGCTCTCGGCGTCGGGGAAGAAGCCCAGCAGCCCGACCTGCTCGTCGGTCATCGGGTCGGTGTAGATCGAGGGCGTGATGGTCAGCTCGAGCGGGGCGTCGAGGCCCGCACGGTCCACCAGCACCGGGGTGGGCTGACCGGGGCGCTCACGGATGGCGAGGCGCAGCTGCTCGAAGTCCTCGCTGACGACGCTGTCCACGGCCAGCAGCCGGTCCCCCACCTGCAGCCCGGCAGCCTCGGCAGCCGACGGGATCACGGTGCCGTCGGGCAGCTCCGCGTCGGCGAAGGACGCCACGACGGGCACGAGCACGCTCGGGCCGACCAGCAGCCAGCCGAGGAAGATGATCACGATGGCCTGGATGAAGTGCAGCGCCGAGCCGGCCGCGAGCACCACGGCGCGCTGCCAGGCGGGGCGGTCCGAGAAGAACCGGCCCTCGTCGCCGCGCAGCAGGCGGTGGTGCAGGTCGCCGAGCCGGCGGCTGGGCGGCACCTCGGAGCTGATGACCTCCACGGCCAGCATCGCCGGGTCGACCGCCGAGAGGGTGTCGACGTCGAGCGCCGCACCGGCCTCGCCGAACGGCAACGACGCGGGGTCGGCCGCGCTGGTGCGCTCGAAGCGACCGATGATGGGCTCCACCATCCGCTTCGGCGTCCCCCGCTCGACCAGCAGCTGGCGCAGCGCGGACGCGGGCTCGGCACCCTCGGCGATGCGCTCGCGCAGCGCCGCCGGGACGCTCGGCAGACGCTCGTCGAGCGGGCTCATGCCGATGATGCGCACGAAGCCGCCCAGCGGCAGCGCCTTGACGCCGTACTCGGTCTCGCCGACCTGGGTGGACCACAGGGTCGGGCCGAAGCCGAGGAAGAACCGGTCCGCGCGCATGCCGAAGCGACGGGCCGTGATGAAGTGACCCCACTCGTGGACCATGATCGAACCGATGAGGCCCACGACGAACACGACGATGGCGATGGTGGAGTTCACGCGGGGGTCCCTCGTTCGACGGCCTGCCCGGGCCGCTGCGTCGCGGCCCCGACGGACCCGGCGCTGATGAGTGTGGCGGCTCGCGCACGTGCCCACGCGTCCGCCTCGAGAACGTCCGCGACGCTGCCCGGGGTTCCGCCCACGGCCACGTCGTGCACGTCGAGCACGTCGGCCACGATGGCCGCGATGTCAAGGAAAGCGATCTGTCCGGCGAGGAACGCGTCCACCGCGACCTCGTTGGCCGCGTTGAGCACGGCCGGTGCGGTGCCGCCTGCGCGTCCCGCGGACTCCGCGAGGTCCAGCGCCCGGAAGGTCTCCCGGTCCGCGGCCTCGAACGTCCAGGACTGCGCCTGGGTCCAGTCCATCGCCACGAACGCCCCGTCGAGGCGGTCAGGCCAGGACAGCCCCAGCTGGATCGGCAGCCGCATGTCGGGCGGCGACACCTGCGCCATCGTCGATCCGTCGCGGAACGTCACCATCGAGTGGACGATCGACTGCGGGTGCACCACCACGTCCAGCGCGTCCCACGAGGTGGCGAACAGCAGGTGCGCCTCGATCAGCTCGAGGCCCTTGTTCATCAGCGACGCGGAGTTGCACGTCACGACCGGCCCCATGGACCAGGTCGGGTGGTCGAGCGCCTCGGCAGCGGTGACGTGGGCGAGCTCGGCGGTGGTGCGACCTCGGAACGGTCCGCCGGACGCGGTCAGCACCAGCGTGGCGACCTCCTCGCGACGACCGCCGCGCAGGCACTGGGCCAGCGCGGAGTGCTCGGAGTCGACGGGGATCAGGTGCGACTCGCGACCTCCGGCGGCCTCGGCGGCGGCGACCACCAGCGGGCCGCCCACGACCAGCGACTCCTTGTTGGCCAGCGCGACCGGTGTGCCGGTGTGCAGCGCGGCGAGGGTGGGCTCGAGCCCGCGCGCGCCGGTCACACCGTTGCAGACCACGTCGGCGTCCAGCGTCGCGAGCTCGGCGACCCCCACCAGCCCGTCACGCACCGACACCCCCGGCAGCGCCGCGCGGGCACGCGCGGCAGCCGCGGGGTCGGCGATCGCGATGTCCGGCACGCCGAGCTCACGGGCCTGCGCGACGATCGTCGCGTCGTCGCTGCCGCACGCCAGCCCCACGACCTCGAAGGCGTCCGGGTGCGCGCGCACCACGTCCAGCGCCTGGGTCCCGATGGAGCCGGTGGAGCCGAGCAGCACGATGCGGCGACGCTCGGTCACGCGTCGTCCTCGGACAGCGGCAGGGTCGAACGCTCCTGCGGCACCCACTGGTCGATCGTGCCGGCGACCCACTGGTCCACGCGGTCGGCCGCGCCGACGGCGGCGGGCAGACGAGCACCCGAGCCCAGCGTGTACTTCGCCAGCAGCTGACCGCACGCGGCGTCCGCGTCGCGGCCACGGGTGTCGCGCAGCGTCACGCTCACGCCGCGCGAGGCGATGGCGTCCACGAAGGTGCGGGTGGCCGCGCGGGTCGGCTCCTTCCACTGCACCCCGGGTGTGGGGTTCATCGGGATGACGTTGACGTGGCTGCGGGTCCGGCGGGCGATCGACGCCAGCTTGTGCGCCTGGTCGACCGAGTCGTTGACGTCGCCGATGAGGCACCACTCGATGGTCACGCGACGGTTGGTGATCTCGCGGTACTCCTCCATCGCCTGGATCAGGTCCTCGATGGGGTGCTGACGGTTCACCGGGACCAGGTCGTCGCGCAGCGCGTCCGTGGCGGCGTGGAGGCTGACCGCGAGCGTCACCGGGATGCCCTCCTCGGCGAGCTTGCGGATGCCGGGCACCAGCCCGACGGTCGACACCGTGATGCCACGCGCGCCGAGGTCGAAGCCGTCCGGGTCGTGCATCCAGCGCAGGGCGCCGAGCGTGGCGTCCATGTTCGCCAGCGGCTCGCCCATCCCCATGAACACCACGTTGGTGATGTGGTCCGGGACGCCCTCGGGCAGCGCGACGTCGTCGCCCTCGCTGAGACCGCCCGCGAGGGCGCCGGTGCGCAGCGCGGCGTCCGCGACCACGACCTGACGCACGACCTCGCCGATGGTCAGCTGGCGGGTGAGGCCGATCTGGCCGGTGGCGCAGAACGGGCAGCCCATCGCGCAGCCGGCCTGGGTCGAGATGCACACCGTGGCGCGCGGCGAGGAGTCGCCACGGCCCGGGTACAGCATCAGCACCGTCTCGATCGCGACGTCGTCACCGAAGCGCAGCAGCAGCTTGTGGGTCATGCCGCCGTCGGCGACGGTGTGCGCCGCCAGCTGCGGTCGGCTCGGGCCGAACACGGCCTCGAGCTGGTCGCGCAGGGACGCCGGCAGGTTCGTCATCAGCTGCGCGTCGTCCACCCCGCGCACCAGCCACTCACGCACCTGAGCGACGCGGAAGCGCGGCTGCCGCAGCTCGTCGACGAGCAGTGCGTGCAGGCCGTCCGCG
>JBFGFG010000109.1:0-8237 GCA_041579655.1 Nitriliruptoraceae bacterium | reverse complement strand
GGCCGGCCCTGATCGACATCACGGAGAGCTGAGCCATGCTCATCGCGCACCGTCAGGGCCTCGAGGCCCTGCTCTTCCTCGCCGCCGAGCCGGTGCCCGGCGCCGTGCTCGCCGAGGCCCTGGAGGTCGACGACGACACCGTCGAGGACCTCTGCCAGCAGCTCGCCCAGAGCTACCGCGACGAGGAGCGCGGGCTCGCGGTGCGCCGCGCGGGCGGCGGGTGGCGGATGTACACCGCCGAACCGGCCTGGCCGATCGTCGAGCGGCACGTGCTGTCGGGCCGGACGGGCCGGCTCTCCCCGGCCGCGCTGGAGACGCTCGCCGTGATCGCCTACAAGCAGCCGATCACGCGCAGCGGCGTCGGCGAGATCCGCGGCGTGAACGCTGACGGCGCCATCCGGTCGCTGGCCGCGCGCGACTACGTCGAGGAGGTGGGCCGCGAGGAGGCCCCCGGCCAGCCCGTGCTGTACGGCACGACAGCCCGTTTCCTCGAGGATCTGGGCCTCGACAGCCTCGAAGAGCTCCCCGAGCTCACCGGCTACCTCCCTGATGACGCCCCTGACGAGCCGGGCGACCTGCGCGCGGCGCGCAAGCTGCTCGCCAGCGGTGGCACCCTGCCACGTGGCGGCGAGCTCGCCGGGCTGCTGGACGACGACGAGGACGACGACGAGCCGCGCGACCCGTACGGCGCTGACGAGGACGAGTCCTCCGACGAACCGCCCGTGGACCTCGCTGCCGAGGCCCGTGCCCGACGCGCCCGCGACGACGCCGCGATGGACGACCTCACCAGCCGGCTCGAGGTCGCGGCCAAGTCCGCGATGAGCCAGCTGCGCGAGGCCGTCGCAGCATCCGAGGCCGACGAGGCCGATCCAGACGACGAGGTCGACGCCGACGGCGCGACCGACACCACCGAGCAGGACCCGACGTGACCGACCGCGAGCCAGACACCGAGCCGCAGCGCCTCCAGAAGGTGCTCGCCAACGCCGGCGTGGCCTCCCGACGTGCGTCCGAGGACCTCATCAGCGCCGGTCGCGTGACCGTCGACGGCAAGGTCGCCACGCTGGGGGAGAAGGTCGACCCCACCACCGCGGACATCCGCGTGGACGGCGAGCGCGTGATCGTCGACGTCGACCTGACCTACATCCTGCTCAACAAGCCGCAGGGTGTGGTCACCACCGCGGACGACCCACAGGGTCGCCCGACCGTCGTCGAGATGGTCGAGCTGCCGCAGCGTCTGTACCCGGTGGGCCGGCTCGACATCGACACCGAGGGCCTGCTGCTGCTGACCAACGACGGCGAGCTCACCAACAAGCTGCTGCACCCCTCCTACGAGGTCGAGCGCACCTACCTCGCGCTGCTGCGCGGGACCGTGCGTCGCCACGTGCTGGCCCAGATCCGGGACGGCGTCGAGCTCGAGGACGGGCTCGCCAAGCCGAAGCGCATCCGCACCATCGAGGACCACAGCGACCGCACGCTGCTCGAGATCACGATGACCGAGGGTCGCAAGCGCGAGGTCCGACGCATGCTCGCCGAGGTCGGCTGCAACCTCGAGCGGCTCGCCCGCACCTCGTACGCCGGCGTCGAGCTCGGCGAGCTTCGCCAGGGCAAGTGGCGTCACCTGACCCACACCGAGGTCAGCATGCTGCACTCGGCCGTGGCCGGGGGCCGCAAGCCCCCCGCGAAGCGCAAGGTCGACCTGCACGAGCGCAAGGCGAAGCAGCGCGGCGGTCGCGCGACCAGCTGGTGAGCGACCCGACCGGCCCGGGACCGCATCGTGTCCGTGTCCACCCGGCGACGCTCGCCGGGACGGTGCACGTGCCCGGGGACAAGTCGGTCAGCCACCGCTGTCTGCTGATCGGCGCGCTGTGCGACGACGAGGTCGCCGTCAGCGGCATCGCGCCCAGCGGTGACGTGCTGTCGATGGCGGGTGCGCTGCGCACGCTCGGCGCCCACGTCGAGCTCGAGGCTGCTGCCGACGGACGGCTCGAGGGCGTGGTGCGCGGCCCGCTGCGCGAGGCCAGCGACGTGCTGGACTGCGGCAACTCCGGCACCGCGATCCGGCTGCTCGCCGGCGTCGTGGCCGGGATCGACGGGCTGGCCGTGCTCACCGGCGACGCGTCGCTGCGCTCGCGCCCCGTCGCGCGGGTGGCGCTGCCCCTGGCCGAGATGGGCGCCGTGATCGACGCCGCAGCGGCGGGGACCCGACCGCCGCTGGTGGTGCGCGGTGGCCGGCTGCGAGGCATCACCTACGAGCAGCCCCACGCCTCGGCGCAGGTGAAGTCCTGCGTGCTGCTGGCCGGGCTGCGTGCGGACGGCCCCACGACCGTGGTCTCCCCGCTGGTGAGCCGCGACCACACCGAGCGCATGCTCGCCCACCTCGGCAACGCCCCGGTCGTGGTCGTGGACGAGGACGGCACCGAGCGCGTCACCATCACCCCGGGGCCGCTGCAGGCCGCGGCGCTGCACGCGCCCGGCGACCCGTCGTCGGCCGCGTTCTGGCACGTCGCTGCGGCGATCGCCGGCACCATCATCACGACGCCCGGCGTCACCACCAACCCGACCCGGACCGGTGCGCTGCAGGTGCTGGCCGAGATGGGTGCCACGGTCACGCGACGTGACGAGGCCCCGCGCGGCAGCGAGGTCGTGGCCGACATCGAGGTCCGCGGCGGAGACCTGCGCGGCGGGCTCGTGCTCGGTGGCCGGGTCGTGGTCGACGCCCTCGACGAGCTGCCCGTGCTGGCGCTGGCCGGCGCGATGTCGCGCGACGGGCTGGAGGTCGTGGACGCCGCCGAGCTGCGCGTGAAGGAGTCCGACCGCGTCGCCACCACGGTCGCGATGCTCGGGGCTCTGGGTGTCAACGTCGAGCCACGGCACGACGGGTACCGTGTCGCGGGTGGTCAGCGACCGCGAGGCGGTCGCGTCGACGCGGCCGGCGACCACCGAATCGCCATGACGGCCGCCATCGCTGCCGCCGTCGGCGACGGCCCCGTCGAGATCGACGGCTTCGGTGCTGTCGCCACCTCGTACCCCTCGTTCCTCGATGACCTGCGCACCCTCGGTGGCGCGGTCGAGGTCCTGGACTGACACGAAGGTCATCCCATGGACTCCACGTCCCCCTCCTCGATGCACGGCGTCACCGTCGCCATCGACGGCCCCGCCGGCACCGGCAAGTCCAGCGCCGCCGCGCTGGTTGCCGAGAAGCTCGGCCTGCCGCACGTGGACACGGGCGCGTTCTACCGCGCCGTGACGCTGGCGATCCTGCGCGCGGACGCGGACCTCACCGACGAGGCCGCCTGCGCCGCCGTGGCGCGCGGCCGCTCGGTGCGTCGCCTCGGCGGTCGCACGATCATGGACGGCGAGGACGTCGAGGGCGAGATCCGCGGTGACGACGTCACCGCTGCGGTCAGCACCGTCGCCGCGATGGCCGAGGTCCGCGACGAGGTCACCCCGTGGCTGCGCGCCCAGGCGATGGCGAACGGCGGCGTGGTCGAGGGCCGCGACGTCGGCACGGTGATCCTGCCGGACGCCGACGTGAAGGTGTTCCTCACGGCCGACGAGGAGGTCCGCGCCGAGCGTCGGGCGGCCCAGACCGGTCAGGACGTCGAGGAGGTGCTCGCCGACCACGCTGCGCGTGACACGGCGGACGCGGGCCGCGAGGTCGCACCGCTGGTGATGGCCCCCGACGCGATCGAGATCGACACCTCCGGCATGGAGCTCGGCGAGGTCGTGGACGCGATCGTCGAGCACGTGCGTGACCTGATGGTGCGTGCCGCCGACCCCGTCACGGTCCGGCGCTCGCTGCCGCGGGTCGCCGTGGTCGGACGCCCGAACGTGGGCAAGTCCACCCTGGTCAACCGCATCCTCGGCAGCCGCGTGGCGATCGTCGAGGAGAAGCCGGGCGTCACCCGTGACCGCACCGAGCACATCGCCTCCTGGCTCGAGCAGCCGTTCATCCTGGTGGACACCGGCGGCTGGGAGCACGCGGCGGAGGGCATGGCCGCCCGCATCGTCGAGCAGGCCGAGACCGCCATCGCCAGCGCAGACCTGGTGCTGTTCGTTGTGGACGTCACCGTGGGCATCCTCGACGATGACGAGCGCTACGCGAAGGTGATCCGTCGCTCCGGCAAGGACGCCATCGTGGTGGCGAACAAGGTCGACACCGACCGTCGCTCCGCCGACGTGACCGACCTGTACACGCTCGGCCTCGGCGACCCGGAGCCGATCTCGGCCCGTCACGGACGCGGCGTGGGTGACCTGCTCGACCGCATGCTCGACTCGCTGCCGGACGTGCCGATCGGGCTCGTGGACGAGGACCCGGTCCCGCGCGTGGCGCTCATCGGCAAGCCGAACGTCGGCAAGTCCTCGCTGTTCAACAAGCTGCTGGGGGAGGAGCGCTCGATCGTCGACAGCGTCGCGCACACCACCCGCGACGCGGTGGACACGATGATCGAGATCGACGGCGAGCCGTGGGTGTTCGTGGACACCGCCGGCATGCGCCGCAAGTACCGCAGCGGTGAGGACACGGAGCTGTTCTCGGTTGACCGCACGCGCGGCGCCGTGGAGGGCGCCGACCTGGTGCTGTTCATGATCGACGCGTCGGAGCCCATCGGCGAGCAGGACCAGCGTCTCGCGGCGATGCTGCGCGACTCCGGCTGCGGGATCATCCTGGTCTGCAACAAGTGGGACCTCGTCGACGACGAGCGCCGGCTGGAGCTCGACCGTGAGCTCGACCGGCTGCTGAACTTCGCGGCGTTCGCGCCGCGCGTGAACATCTCCGCCGAGACCGGGCGCGGCCTGCTGCGCGTCCTGCCGCAGCTGCGTGAGGTGTGGGAGCAGTACACGCGCCGCATCGGCTCGGGCGAGCTCAACCGCTGGCTCGCGGACGCCACCGAGCGCACGCTGCCGCCGATCCGCGCTGGCAAGCAGGCCAGGCTGCGCTACGTCACCCAGGCCGAGACGCGCCCGCCGGTGTTCGTCGCGTTCACCAACGGCGACATCCCGCCCGCCTACCGCCGCTACCTCGAGCGCGACCTGCGCGAGAAGTTCGGCTTCGCCGGCGTGCCGCTGCACATCCGCGACCGCGTTCGTGAGGACCGCTTCAAGCGTCGCTGACGCACGCAGCAGGCCCGGGACGAGGGGCGTCTTGGCCCCTGCTGCCAGCGTCCGGTAGCGTCACTCGTCGCGGTCAACGACCGCATCCACGGGCTGTGGCGCAGTCTGGTAGCGCACTCGTCTGGGGGGCGAGGGGCCGCCGGTTCAAGTCCGGCCAGCCCGACCAAACGCAACACCGTCCGCCCCCAGCGGACACCCAAGACCCCGGGGCCTTCCGTGCGCCTAGACGACATGTTCGACGTCGGCGCGCAGGAGGGCCCCGAGGTCGTTTCCGACCGGGTGCTGACCGTGCCCAACCTGCTGTCGCTGCTGCGGCTGCTCGCGATGCCGCTGGTGTGGATCGCGATCGTCGACGACCGGCCGTTCAAGGCGCTGGTGCTGGTGTTCGTGCTCGCGTCCACGGACTGGATCGACGGCTACGTCGCGCGTCGGTTCAACCAGGTCAGCAAGCTCGGCAAGGTGCTGGACCCCATCTCCGACCGCGTGCTGATCGCGGTTGTGGCCATCGCCATGGTGGTGGCAGGCATCCTGCCGTGGTGGGCCGTGGCCGCCGTGCTGGTGCGCGACGTGCTGGTCGCCGTGGTCGGGCTGATGATGATGGCGCGCGGCGCGATCCCGCCTGCCGTGACGCGGCTGGGCAAGGCCGCCACGTTCGGGCTGATGACCGCGTTCCCGATGCTGCTGGTCGCCGAGGCGATCACCGTCGGTGGCGCGGCCCTGCGTGCGGTGTCGCTGATCGGCCTCGCGGTGGCCACGGTGATGTACTACCTCGCCGCGCTGCAGTACGCCCGGGTGGTGCGCGTCTCCGGCGGGTCGTCGGCAGGCTAGGTTCACTCCCCGCCGATGACGACCGAGGACCATCGTGGCCGAGACCCCCGCTGACCTGCGTTACACCGCCGAGCACGAGTGGGTGCGCACCGAGGACGACGTCGTCGCCATCGGCATCACGGACCACGCCCAGGAGGCGCTCGGTGACGTCGTGTACGTCGACCTGCCGCCCGTCGGCGCGACCGTCGAGGCCGGCGCGCCGTTCGGCGAGGTCGAGTCCACCAAGTCCGTCAGCGACCTGTTCGCGCCGGTCACCGGCACGATCTCGGCGCGCAACGACGCCCTCGAGGACCGTCCGGAGCTGCTCAACAGCGACCCGTACGGCGAGGGTTGGCTCGTGCGCATCACCCCGCAGGACCCCTCCGCGGTGGACAGCCTTCTCGACGCCACCGCGTACGGTGAGCTCACGAGCTGATCGACCGGAGGCCGTCGTGTTCTGCTCACAGTGCGGACAGCCGCTCCCGGCTGGTGCGAAGTTCTGCCCATCCTGCGGGACCAACGTTGCGGACTCCGCTGCGCCGTCCTCGCAGCTGCATGACGCGGCCACCGGGTCCATCGAGACCAGCGAGGTCGACGTCGTCGTGGGCACCGTCCCCGAGCTGCCGGCCGGCACCGCGCTGCTGGCGGTGGTGCGCGGTCCCAACGCGGGCAGCCGCTACCTGCTGGACCGTGACTCCACGACCATCGGTCGCCACCCCGACAGCCACGTGTTCCTCGACGACGTCACCGTCTCGCGGCACCACGCCCGGGTGGACCGCGAGGACGACGGCTTCGTGCTGTACGACCTCGGCTCCCTCAACGGGACCTACCTCCCCGGCGAGCGGGTGGACCGGCGCGAGCTGCGCGCCGGCGCCGAGCTCCAGGTGGGCCGCTTCAAGCTGCTGTTCGTGAGCGCCACCTCGTGACGGGCGTCACCATCGGCGAGGTGCTCAACAGGCTGAAGGAGGAGTTCCCGGACATCACGATCTCCAAGATCCGGTTCCTCGACGCCGAGGGGCTGATCGTCCCGGACCGCACGCCGGCGGGGTACCGCCAGTTCACCGACGCGGACATCGAGCGCCTGCGCTACGTGCTGCGGGCCCAGTACCACCGTGACCTGCGCCTGGCGACGATCCGTGAGGAGCTCCGCAGGCTCGACGCCGGCGAGGACCCGCTCGACGTGGTGACCGGCGCGGCCGCGGTGATGGACGCCGTCGGTGGTGTGGTGCCGGAGGCACAGGACAGCACGCACGGCGACGAGCCCGGACGCCCCGCGCCCCCGGTGCCGACCCGGCCGGTCAGCGCGGACCGCTCACCTCGCAACACCGCTGGTGCGCTCGGTGGCGACCTGCACCTGTCGGGTCGTGAGCTCGCCGAGGCGGCGGGTCTCGAGCTGCGTGAGGTCCGCTCGCTGCAGGAGCACGGGCTGCTGCCGCCGGGTGACGTGTTCGACGGTGACGGTCTCTCGGCTGCCAAGGCTGCCGCAGGGCTGCTCGAGGCGGGCCTCGAGGCGCGCCACCTGCGGATGTACCGACAGTTCGCGGACCGCGAGGTCAGCCTGCACCAGCAGCTGGTCCAGCCGATCCTGCGTCAGCGCAACCCGCAGGCTCGGCAGCGCGCCTCCGAGCTGCTCGACCAGCTGGCCGAGCACGGCACCGAGCTCCACGCCGCCCTGCTGCGCCGTGAGCTGCGTGAGATGCTCCGCTCATGACCGCACGCGATCACCAGCGCCTGACGGCGTCCTGGGCCCTCTCTGCGCGCTCGCTGGCGGTGGTGCTGGCGACGGCGCTGAGCCTCGCGGCGCTCGCGCCGCCGGCCGTGGGCGCGCCCGCAGCCCCGTCCGACCCCGCGAGCACGGCGCCGACCTCGCCGCCGACGGCGCCGAGCGCGTCATCCTCGCCCGCGACGGCGTCGGTTGGGGACGCGACGAAGGGGCTGGCGGTCGGGGAACCGCCGTCGCTGCCACCGAACGTGGGCGGTTGGCCAGCAGCACCGGCCACCACGGCCGCGTCCCTGCTGGTGCTCGACAAGGAGAGCGGGACCGTGCTCGCCGCACGCGACCCGGACCGCCTCCGGGCCGTGGCCTCGACGGTGAAGATGCTCACGGCCGTCACCGCTCGGCGCCTCGAGCAGGACATGGACCGCGTCGTGGTCGCAGGACCCGAGGTCCGCGGGCTCGAGGGCTCCGGCGTCGGGCTCGGCGAGGGGGAGGGCTGGACCGTCCGCCAGCTGCTCGAGGCGATGCTGGTGCGCTCCGGCAACGACGCAGCCGAGGCCCTCGGGGCGCAGCTGGTGCCGGGCGGCACGCCACGGTTCCT
>JBFGFG010000108.1:0-8275 GCA_041579655.1 Nitriliruptoraceae bacterium | reverse complement strand
GCTCAGCCGGGACGACGCGCGTGGGCCACCACGAGGTCGACCACGATGCGGCCGGCGAGCGCGATCCGGTCCACGTCGAAGCCCGGCGCGCTCGGCGGGGGCACGTGCACGAAGCCGACAGGACGACCGAGCAGCGCGTCCATGCGCAGCGTGTGCCGCATCACGTGGTTGCAGACGTAGCGACCGGGGTCGTCGGAGAGCTCGGCGGCGACACCGGCCGCGCCCAGCGCCTCCAGCATCGCCTCGACCGGCAGCCGCGTGGGCACGCTCGGCGGACCGTCGTCGATGAGCTGCCCGCGGCGCACGACACCGTCCACGTCCGGGTCGGTCGCGTCGTCACGGTGCCACGCGAGCTGCTCGATGCGCACCACCTCTGCCCCGCGCGCAACCCCGAAGCACACCACCGCGATCGGATCGACCATCCGCACGAGCTCGTCGAGCTGCTCCTGGGCGCGCCGGTAGGAGACGTCCAGCACGTGGCCGACCACGTGCTCGTCGCCGGCGAGGTCGTCCACGATCCGCTCGGTCGGGTTGTGGGGCTGCCCGGGGAACGGCCCGAAGGCGGTCACGAGCGCGACGCCCTCGTCGAGGTCCTCGTGCGCTCCGGGCAGGTCCAGCGAGCTCATGCAGCCACCTCCGCGACGTGCAGCCGCTCGTCCACGACCGGCCCGAGCACCCGCACGCCGGCGTCCATCCCCCACCGACGCACGCCGCTGACCGCGCGCGCCAGGAACCCGTGCCGGGCGAGCCGCGACGCGAAGGCCCCGTCCCCCTCGGCCAGCAGCACCGGCTCGCGGATGCCGCGCATCGCGACGTCGATGACGCCCCCGAGCGCACGTCCCAGCACCGGTGGGTCGATCAGCGCCGGACGGACGGAGGTGACCAGCAGCGCGCTGCCGGGCGCCGAGCGGGCCGCGAGCACGCGCAGCGTCGCGTCGACCGCGGCCTCCGGCAGGTACGGCACGACGGCCTCCCACAGCCACACCGTCGGTGCGCTCGGGTCGTGCCCGGCGGCGTCCAGCACCGCGTCGAGGTCGTCGTGCGAGAGGTCCGCCGGGTGCAGCGTCAGGGTCGCGAGCGCGCCCTCGGCGTCCGGCAGCCGGCGCCGCTTGTCGGCCTGCGTGGCGGGATGATCCAGCTCGATCACGCGCCGGCGCGCCAGCGCGGGCAGCCGCCAGGCACGGGTGTCGTAGCCGGCTCCGACGATCACCACGGACGCCGTCGGCCGGTGCACCAGCGTGCGCGTCAGGGCCGCGTCGATGGCCAGCATCCGCAGCGGCGCGTGCCCGGACCAGCCGAGCACGCGACGCGACCGGCCACCGCCGACCGCGCGCAGCGCCGCGACGGCGGCCCGATCAGACACGGGCAGCAGCGCGCCCACGTGCTCGTCCCGGCGACCACCGACCCCGACGGCTCGGCCCACCGCGACGAACCGCGCCGTCGCGGAACCCGTCGTTGCATCCATCCGAGTCAGGTTGCCCGAGCGCGTGACAACCGTCAGCGCGACGGGCTGTCGTCACCGCAGCAGTTCGGACAGCGGCAGCACTCGACCATCCGCCGCGGGGTCCGCGCGGTTACCGTGCCGGTCCTCCTGCATCAGGATCCACGGTGGCCATCCACGTCGCGATCGAGCACCGCACGACGTACAGCTACGACCGTCTGGTCGCGCTGTCGCCCCACGTGGTGCGGCTTCGGCCGGCGCCGCACACGCGCACGCCGATCCTGTCGTACTCGCTGGACGTCTCGCCCGGCGACCACTTCGTCAGCTGGCAGCAGGACCCGTTCGGCAACCACATCGCACGGTTCGTGTTCCCGGAGAAGGCCCGCGAGCTCGACGTGAAGGTCGGGCTGGTCGCGGACATGACCCCGATCAACCCGTTCGACTTCTTCCTCGACGAGGACGCCGAGCAGTGGCCGGTCCCGTTCGACCCGCAGCTGTGGACCGACCTGCGCCCCTACACCCGCCGCATCGCGGCCACCGACGTGTTCGCCGACTTCGTCGAGGCGGCGCGCGAGGAGGCCGTCGAGGGCCGCCGCACCATCGACGTGCTGGTGGGGCTCAACCAGCGGGTACTCAACGAGGTCGCGTACGACGTGCGCATGGAGCCCGGCGTCCAGAGCCCGTACGAGACGTTGCGCCGCGGCATCGGCTCGTGCCGCGACTCGGCCTGGCTGCTGGTCCAGCTGATGCGCAACATCGGGCTCCCCGCCCGGTTCGCGTCCGGCTACCTCGTGCAGCTCGCGGCGGACCAGGCCGCGCTGGACGGCCCGTCGGGCCCCACCGAGGACTTCACCGACCTGCACGCATGGACCGAGGTGTTCGTGCCCGGCGCCGGCTGGATCGGCATGGACCCCACCTCCGGCCTGTTCGCCGGCGAGGGCCACATCCCGCTGGCCTGCACCCCGGCGCCGACCTCGGCGGCCCCCATCGAGGGCGCGACCGACAAGGCCGAGGTCACGTTCCACTTCGTGAACGAGGTCACGCGCATCCATGAGGACCCGCGCGTCACCAAGCCGTACAGCGACGAGCAGTGGGCGGCGATCGACGCGCTCGGCGAGCGCGTGGACGCGCGGCTGCGTGACGGCGACGTGCGGCTGACCCAGGGCGGCGAGCCGACGTTCGTGTCGGTCGACGACCGCGAGTCCCTCGAGTGGACGATCGCGGCCGACGGGCCGATGAAGCGCACGCTCGCGTGGGACCTCACCGAGCGCCTTGCGACACGCTTCGCCGACGGCGGCTTCATCCAGCAGCAGCAGGGCAAGTGGTACCCCGGCGAGCCGCTGCCGCGGTGGCAGTTCGGGCTGTACTGGCGCACCGACGGCGAGCCGCTGTGGCAGGACCGCGAGCTGCTCGCCGACCCGTGGAAGCCCGGCGACCACGACCACACCGACGCCCGGCGCGTGGCGGCCGCCCTGGCCGCGCGCGTCGGCGTCACCGACGACACCCTCGTGCCCGCCTACGAGGACGCGCTGCACGCGCTGTGGATGGAGTCGCAGCTGCCCGCAGGCGAGGTGCCGACCGACGTCGACGCGGACGACGAGACGCTGAAGGACGCCCGCGCCCGCGCAGCGCTGACACGCCGCCTCGACGCGACGCTCGGCCGCCCGGTGGGCTTCGCCCTGCCGCTGCGCCACGAGGGCGGCAGCTGGGTCACCAGCGCGTGGACGTTCCGCCGCGGCCGCATGCACCTGATGCCGGGCGACTCGCCGATGGGGCTGCGGCTGCCGCTGCAGTCGGTGTCGTGGACGCCCCGCCAGGCCGACCCCGAGCAGGACCCGCTCGAGCCGCGTACGCCGCTGCCACGCCGCGGCGCGCTGCGTGCGCCCGACGGCCACGACCCGCGCGTGACCACGCCCGGGCTGCACGCACGCGCCGAGCGCACCGAGGCGCTGCGCCAGCAGACCGGCGGCGAGCTGAACGCCGCTTGGGACGACCACGACGCGACAGGCCGCCCGTCCGGCACGGACGGCCACCAGCCGCGCCCGCCGCTGGACCCGCCGGACCTCGCCGGCACCCCCGCCGCGGGTGGCGTGGTGCCGTCCGACGGCTCGTTGTCGGCCGTGTGCGTCGAGGAGCGCGACGGACGCATCCATGTGTTCCTGCCGCCGCTGACGCACCTCGACCACGCGGTCGAGCTGCTCGCCGCCGTGGAGGACGTCGCGACCGAGACCGGGCTGCAGGTCGTGGTCGAGGGCTACGGCCCGCCCGCGGACCCGCGCGTGCAGTCGATCACGATCGCGCCGGACCCCGGCGTCATCGAGGTCAACGTCCACCCGGCGACGTCGTGGCAGATGCTGCGTGACACGACCGAGGGTCTGTACGAGGACGCCCGCCAGGCACGCCTGTCGACCGAGACCTTCGACCTCGACGGGCTGCACACCGGCACCGGCGGCGGCAACCACATCACGCTCGGGGGCGCGACGCCTGCGGACTCGCCGCTGCTGCGGCGCCCCTCGCTGCTGCGCGGCCTGATCACCTACTGGCAGCACCACCCGTCGCTGTCGTACCTGTTCAGCTCCCGCTTCATCGGTGCGACCTCGCAGGCGCCCCGCGTGGACGAGGGCCGCGACGACCGCATCGGGCAGCTGCAGATCGCGCTCGACGAGCTCGACGCCCTCGACCGGCGCGACGAGGACGTGCCGCCGTGGATGGTGGACCGTCTGCTGCGCCACCTGCTGACCGACCTCACCGGCAACACCCACCGCGCCGAGTTCTGCATCGACAAGCTGTACTCGCCGGACTCCTCCCGAGGCCGGCTCGGCCTGCTCGAGCTGCGCGGCTTCGAGATGCCGCCGCACGAGCGCATGGGCATGGTCCAGAACCTGCTGGTGCGCAGCATCGTCACGCGCCTGTGGGAGGACCCGTACCGCGCGTCGCTGACCCGCTGGGGCACGCTGCTGCACGACCGCTTCCTGCTGCCGTGGCACGTCGAGCGCGACGCCGACGAGGTCGTCGGTGACCTGCGCGCACACGGCGTCGAGTTCGAGCGCGGCTGGCTGGCCCCGTTCCACGAGTTCCGCTTCCCGCGGCTGGGCACGGTGCGCGTCGGCGACGTCGAGCTCGAGCTGCGCGCGGGCATCGAGCCGTGGGACGTGCTCGGCGAGGAGGTCACGGCGCAGGGCACCTCGCGCTTCGTGGACTCCTCGATGGAGCGCCTGCAGGTGCTCGCCCGCGGCGAGACCCCCGGCCGTCACGTGCTGACGGTGAACGGTCGACCGCTGCCGCTGCACCCCACCGCCGAGCCGGGCACCTCCATCGCCGGCGTGCGCTACCGCGCGTGGCACCCGCCGTCCGGGCTGCACCCCACCATCGGCGTGCACGCGCCGCTGACGTTCGACGTCGTCGACCGCTGGAACGAGCGCTCGCTCGGCGGCTGCACCTACCACGTCAGCCCGCCGAACGGTCGCTCGTACGACGACCGCCCGATCAACGCGATGGCCGCCGACGCGCGCCGTACGGCCCGCTTCGTGCCGCACGGCCACACCCAGGGCCGGGTCGAGGTCGCAGCGCTGGACCGCATGACGCGTGCGTTCGACCCGGACAGCCCGCAGACCCTCGACCTGCGCGTGACGCCGCCGGCGTGACGGCCGCCCGATGATCCAGACCCAGTCGCAGAGCGCCGGGGACACCCCGCGGCGCGGGACGACCGTCGGCGTGCCCGAGCCGGTCGCGTCCGGCCCCACGGCACCGCAGGATGCGGCCGCCGTGCGGGCGTCCTTCGCGGCGCTCGACGCGACCACGCTGCAGCGCATGGCGGCCGAGTCACAGCGCCTGCTCGAGGAGGACGGCGTCACCTACAACCCGGGCGCGCGCGACGGTGCGCGCGACCGACGCTGGCGTCTCGACCCCCTGCCGTTGGTGCTCTCACCCGAGGAGTGGGCACCGATCGAGGCCGGCGTGATCCAGCGCGCCGAGCTGCTCAACCTCGTGCTCGCCGACCTGTACGGCCCGCGCGACCTGCTGCGCACCGGCGTGCTGCCGCCCGAGGTCGTGTTCGCCCACCCCGGGTTCCTGCGGCCGCTCGACGGCGTGCGCATCCCCGGCTTCCAGCAGCTGACCGTGTGCGCCACCGACCTCGTGCAGGACGCGACCGGCGCGTGGCGTCCGCTGTCGGACCGCACCCAGGTGCCGTCCGGCGCGGCCTACGCACTGCAGAACCGCTCGGTGATCGCCCGGCTCGCACGTGAGGTCCACCGCGTCGCCGCGGTCGAACGGCTCGCCCCGTACGTCCGCTCGCTGCGCGGCGCGATGCAGCGCGCCACCCCCTCGGACGTGACCGAGCCGCGCATGGCGCTGCTCACGGCAGGCGCCAGCGCCGAGACCGCGTTCGAGCACGGGCACCTCGCGGCCGAGCTCGGCATCCCGGTCGTGGAGGGCGCCGACCTGTCGGTGCGCGACGGCCGCGTGTGGCTGCGCGCGATCGGCGGCGCACCCGCCGCAATCGACGTGCTGCTGCGACGCGTGGACGCGTGGTGGTGCGACCCGCTCGAGCTGCGGGGCGACTCGCAGCTCGGCACGCCGGGGATGGTCGAGGCTGCCCGACGCGGCGGCGTCAGCCTCGTCAACGGCCTCGGCAGCGGCGTGCTCGAGAACACCGCGCTGCAGGCGTTCCTCCCGCAGATCGCGGCCGCCCTCCTCGGCCAGGAGCTCAAGCTCACCCCGCCACGCACGCTGTGGTGCGGCGACGCCGCCCAGCGCGACGAGGTGCTGGCGCGCTTCGACGAGCTGGTGGTGAAGCCGATGGGCCGCATCGGTCCCAGCGAGCCGGTGCTTGTCTCACGCCTGTCGCGAGCGGAGCGCACCGAGCTGCGCGAGCGCGTGCTGGCCCACCCGCACCGCTGGGTCGGGCAGGAGCACGTGGACGGGATGCTCACGCCGAGCGTCTCCCCCAGCGGCCACCTGGTCCAGGCCCGCACCGTGCTGCGCACCTTCGCGGTCGCCCGCGGCGACTCCTACACCACGATGCGTGGCGGCCTCACCCGCGTGTCGGACGCCGAGCGGCTGGCGGTGGCGACCACCGTCGGCGCGTGGAGCAAGGACACCTGGGTGCTGGGTGGCGAGCGCGAGGTGCCCGAGGGCTTCTGGCTGCTCGACGGCCCGAAGGTGGCCGCGGACGCGCCCGAGACCGTCGTGTCGGCCCGCGCGGTCGAGAACCTGCTGTGGTTCGGCCGCTACGCCGAGCGCGCCGACGCGCTGGTGCGGCTGCTGCGCACGGTCGACGACCGCCGCAGCGAGGTGGGCGGCGGCACCCCGGCGCTGCGCGCCACCATCGACCGGCTGCTGGTCGCCGTCACGCGGGCCACCCGCACCGGCCCCGGCTTCGACGTCGCGACCACGCGGCGCCCGGACCCCGACACCGAGCTGCGCTCGCTGGTGGTGGACGCCGACCGCGCGGGCTCGCTCGCGTTCGACGTGCGGCGGCTGTCGCGGGCCGCACACGCCGTGCGCGACCAGCTGTCGGGCGACACCTGGCCCGTGCTGACGATGCTCGAGCGCGCGCTGCTCGGCGACGGTGACCGCGAGCCCGAGATCGTCAGCGGCCGCTACGGCCCACCGCACGGCCGCGCCGCGCTGGCCGGGGTGCTCACCTCGCTGCTCGCGCTGCAGGGGCTCGGTGCCGAGTCCCTCGTGCGCGACCCGTCGTGGCGCTTCCTCGAGGCCGGCAGACGGCTCGAGCGCGGCCAGCAGCTGCTCGGGCTGCTGCGCGCCACCGTGGTCGAGCCCGCCGACGAGGCCGTGCAGTCGCTGGTGCTCGAGTCCGTGCTGATCGCCTCGGAGTCCGTCATCACCTACCGCCGCCGCTACCGCTCTCGCGCCCAGCTGGCCACGGTGCTGGACCTGCTGCTGCTGGACCCGACCAACCCCCGCTCGCTGCAGTGGCAGCTCGAACGCCTCGCCGAGGAGCTCCCGTTGCTGCCCGGACACGCCGAGGCCGACGGTCGCCTCAGCCCCGTCGAGGAGGTCGTGCACGCGACCGCGTCGGCGCTGCGCACCGCCGACCTCGAGGCCGTGGCGCACGCGCCGGACGAGCTCGAGCTGCTGCTGTCGCACCTCGACACCATGCTCCAGCGCGCCGGCACCGAGCTGTCGCGCGTGATGTTCGCGCCCGTGCCCTCGTCGCGGCCGCTGGTCGAGGAGCGTGTCGGCACCGCCGGCGACGCGTTGCTCGCATGAGGTACCGCGTCGTGCACCGCACCAGCTACGTCTACACCGAACCGGTGTCGGCGTCGTACGGCGAGCACCACCTGCTGCCCCGCCCCACGCCGACCCAGCAGGTGCTGGAGTCCTCGGTCGCGATCGACCCCGCGCCGGACGAGCGTCACGAGCGGCTCGACCTGCACGGCAACCGCGTCGAGTTCTACGCGCTGCTGCGCGAGCACCAGGAGCTGGCCGTCACCTCGTCGTGCCTGCTCGACGTGGTGCAGCCCGTCGCCGTCACCGTCGACACCCCGTGGGAGCGCTGCCGCGACGCGATCGCCACCGGCACCGACGCCGGCGCGATCGAGGCACGCCCGTACGTGCTCGACTCGCCGCAGGTCGCTGCGTCCCCAGCGCTGCACGCGCTGGCCGTGCGCGCGTTCACGCCCGGCCGCCCGATCATGGAGGGCTACCTCGGGCTGGTGCACCTGATGGACGAGGAGTTCACCTTCGACGGGACGGCAACCACCGTCACCACCGACGTCGAGGAGGTGCTCGAGCGCCGCGCCGGCGTGTGCCAGGACTTCGCCCACGTGCTGATCGGCTGCCTGCGCTCGATCGGCCTGCCGGCCCGGT
>JBFGFG010000107.1:0-8398 GCA_041579655.1 Nitriliruptoraceae bacterium | reverse complement strand
GCTCACGCGGCGCGACCGCGGAGGGTACGCCCAACCTCCCGGCTGGGCAAAGCCCGGGACCATCGGCGCGGCGCCCTGCGCTCAGCCAGCGATCCGGGTGTCCGGCCGGAACGCGAACCACACGAACCAGAACGTGTCGTCGAGCGCGACCGCCTCGAGCGACGGGGCGTTGCCGTCGAGCGTGCGACCGGTCACGTCGTGCACGGCGTCGGTGGCCGGATCGCGGAAGCGACCGTCGCCCATCGGCTCGAGCCCGTCCACCGCGAATGCCCCGGTCTGGCCCACCTCACGTCCGTCCGCGACCTCGCGGCTGTCGAGCGCGCTGACCTGCCCGGGCGTCCAGACGATGGTCAGCGCCCGTCCGCCGACCTCGACGGTGACGGCTTCGTCCTCCATCAGCACCGACAGGGGCACGGCCACGGCGTCCTGGTCGTCGCCGACGCCGACCACGCGCTCGTCGGGGGACAGCGCGTCGCTGCGCTCGCCGCGGAACAGGAAGCTGCTGGGGTTGTCCTCGTAGGAGGGGTAGGGGTTCGCGCCGTACGCGCGACCGGGCACCGAGTCGCGGCTCAGCACGGTCCCGTCCGGGAAGGCCTCACGGAACGTGGCCCAGCCCAGCGTCTGCGTGGGCACGCGCACGAGCTCGCGGCCGACCACCGCCGGGTCGCCCCACAGCGCCTCGCCGGTGAACTGGGACCACAGCGTGCGGGTCTGGCGGTCGTACATCACCAGGTTCGAGCGCAGCAGCCTCCCGGACGTCCCGAAGGACCAGGCCTCGCCGTCGAGCGTGCGCTCGAACGCGATGCCGGAGTTGCACAGCGGGCAGTACGTGACGGTCAGCGGCTCGCCGCCGAGCTCGTCGTTGACGATCTCGTGCTGGGTCATGATCGCCAGCGGGTAGGCGCGGGCGACGTCACCGACCTCCACCACCAGCACGGACTCGGGGTCGGTCAGCCACGTGTCGGCGGCCGCCACCGACTCCACGCAGGGGGCGTCGATGGGGAGGATGCCGTCCGGCGGAGGGCCACCCGGCAGCACCTCGGAGGTGTCGAAGCCCTCGACCGTCGTGACGTCGATCGCGTCCCACGGGTAGAACACCGTGTCCGGGGCCGGGTCGGCTGCAGGGACGGGCAGCTCGTCCGTCGAGGGCGTGCAGGGCGGGGTGTCGGCGCGCTCGGACGCCGTGGCCCCGTCGGACGGCGCGGCCGCGCCGGAGCACGCGGACGCGACCAGCGCCAGCGCGAGCGATGTGACGACGAGCCGCATGATGTTCCCGAGGACGGAGCTGTCCTCGGTCAACCCGCGGACGCGCCCGGGGCTTCCGGGATCACGCGTCCGTCAGAACGTGGCGCAGGCCGGGTCGTCCTGCATCGCCTGGGCGATCAGCTCGACGCGCCGGCGGTTCACGCCGAGGTCGCCGCCGCCGAGCCGGCTGGAGCTGGCCACCTCGAGCCCACGCGCGCTCGGCTCGATGACGACGTCGTCCGGGAAGCGCAGCCAGCGCGAGCGCACGATCCACGCACGCGGCTCGACCTGCTCGACCCGCTCCAGCGACTCGATGGCCCGGCCGAACGCAGCCTCGGCCTCGGCCGGGTTCCCCGGGCACACCAGGTGCCCGATCAGCCACGGCTGCTCGGTCGCCAGGGACGAGACGCAGTTGTCCGTGGACGGGCAGCCCCCGCGGGGGCCCTCGGCGAGCCCCATCAGCAGCGGCTTGCTGTCGGCGAGGCTGACGAGGAACCGCCCGCCGTACACGACGATGGCGGCGACCGCGACGAGACCTAGAAGGAGCTTGACCAACCGCAACGTGGGATCCGTGTCCGTGATGTCCGGTGAGGATGCCCGTTCCGTCAGTGCATCGCTCGCAGCACGAACAAGCCGGCGATGAACATCCCCGCGCCGATCGTCAGCCGCAGCAGGTCCGCATCCCGGCGCACACGCCAGGCGACCAGCGACACGAACACGCCCACGACCAGCGCCTGCGCGAGCACGCCGGCGTCCGTGTGCGGGCGCAGCAGCTGCTCCATCGTTCCTCCGGGTCGTGGTGCACCGTCACGCACCGTGAGGCACCGCACGGCACCAACGCGCCGTTTCTGTCATCGCTTCCGCCCCACGCTCAACTGCAGCCACATCCGTGCCGACGCATAGGGAGACGACGACGAAGGCGAAGGTGACCGGTGGCCCTCCTGGCTTGGTTCCCGCGCGGTGTGCGGTTGAGTGACGACGAGTTCGAGCGTCGCCACCGCACGCTGACCCTGCTCCTGCTCGTGCAGGTGCCTGCGATCCTGGGCTTCGGCCTGATCCGCGGTCAGGACCCGGTGACGTTGGGGCTGCTGCTGGCGTTCCCGCTGGTCGTGGGCGTGATCGGCATGACGCAGCTCGGTCGTCGCCGTCTGCGCTCGTTCGCCGTCAGCGCCGGCCTGGTCTACCTCTCCGCCGCCCTGGTCTACGTCTCCGGTGGCGCCAGCGAGGCCAGCTTCCACTTCTTCGTCATGCTCAGCTTCATCGCGCTGTACCAGGACTGGCTGCCCTACGGCTGGGCCATCGGCTTCAGCCTCGCCAGCCACCAGGTGCTCGCCTGGGCCGCCCCCGACAGCGCCTTCGGTGGCGCCGACGGGGCCGAGCGCCCCATCGTCTGGGCCGCGATGCACGCCGCTGCAGTCCTTGCGGCCAGCGTCGGCCAGCTGCTGTCGTGGAAGGCCGCCGAGCGTCAGGAGGAGGCGACGCTCGAGGCCGAGACCAACGCCAAGCACCAGGAGGAGCTCGCCACCCGTCGCGACGCCTTCTCGCGCCTGTACGTCAACCTCGCGCGTCGCAGCCAGTCGCTGATCGACCGCCAGATGTCCACCATCGACGAGCTCGAGCGTCACGTCGACGACCCGGACACGCTCGCCCAGGTGTTCGAGCTCGACCACCTCACCACCCGCGTACGTCGCCACGGCGAGTCGCTGCTGGTCGTCGCCGGCGCCGAGCTCGCCGCCCGTCACCGTGACCCCGTCCCGCTGGTCGAGGTCGTTCGCGGCGCGCAGTCCGAGGTCGAGCACTACCGCCGCGTGAACGTGAACGTCGACGGCACCGTCTCCGTCGCGGGTCCCGTCGTCCGCGACCTCGTCCACCTCCTCGCCGAGCTGATCGAGAACGCCACCGTGTTCTCCTCGCCGGCCACCACCGTGGACGTCAGCGTCCACGTCGCCGACGCCGGCGCCGTCATGGTCACCGTCGAGGACCGCGGTCTCGGCATCGACGCCGCCCGCATGGCCGAGCTCAACGAAGCGCTGCTCGACCCGCGCGACCTCGACGAGGAGTCCGGTCGCCACCTGGGCCTGCAGGTCGTCGGTCGCCTCGCCGCCAAGCACGGCGTCCGCGTCCAGCTGCAGCCCACCGCCGGCGGTGGCACCACCGCGCAGGCGACCCTGCCCGCCGCGGTCGTCGCCGACGGTGGATCCTCGTCGTCCGCCCGCCCCGCCGAGGCTCCCACGCAGCCTGCGCTGGCCACCCCGGTCGCGCCTGCCGCGCCTGCCACGCCCGAGCCTGTTGCGCCGGCAGCGCCCATGCCGGCCGCGCCCTCGCCGGCTGCCGCCGCTCCTCCAGCGCCGACACCGACGCCCGAGCCCGCACCTGCGGCTGCGGCTGCGCCGACGTCCGAGCCCGCACCTGCGCCGGCTGCCGAGCGCAAGGCCACGCCCGAGGAGCTGTTCCCCGGCCTGAAGCCGGCGGGCACGCCCCCCATCCCACCCACGGCGTCTGCCGCGCCGTCGCCCGCAGCCGTGCTCCCCGTCTCGCCAACGGGCTTCGGGGCCGGCTCTCGCCGCAGCCGCCGTGCCCGCCGCAACGACGGCCCGCACACCGCGTCACGCTCGACCGCGCCGCCGCTGCTGCCGCCCACCGATGCCGCTGCGCCCCAGGCCCAGGCCCAGGCCCCGGCCCCGGCCCCGGCCCCGGCCCCGGCTGCACCGAGCGCATCCAGCGCGCCGTCGCTGCCGACCCGAGCCGCCGCGCCGCCGCCGTCGGCGGACAGCGCCGCGAAGCCCGAGCCGTTCGCGACGATGCTCCCGAACGCGATGCCGAGCCTGCCGCGACGTGACCCGGGCGCCAACGTGCGCGCAGCCGCCGTCGACACCGGCGAGTCCGAGAGCCTGTTCGGCAGCGTCGAGGACACCCGTTCCGCCGCCCGCGCATCCTTGTCCGAGTTCCAGCGCGGCCAGCACGCCGCACGTACCGAGGGGGACGCATGAGCACCGTGGAGCAGCTCGACTGGCTGCTGACCGATTTCACCGCCCGCGTGCCGGGGGTGGCCAACGCTGTCGTCGTCTCGTCCGACGGCCTGCCGCTGGCTCGCTCCGAGCAGCTGAACCGCGACGCCGCTGACCAGATCGCCGCCATCGGCGCCGGTCTGTCCAGCCTCACCGGCGGCGCCGCGCGCGCCTTCAAGGCCGGCAGCGTGGTCCAGACCATCGTCGAGATGGAGCGGGGCTTCCTGTTCCTCGTCGGCGTGTCCGACGGCTCGCTCGTCGCGGCGCTGACCTCACCGACGGCCGACCTCGGTCAGGTCGGGCACGAGCTCATCCTGCTCGTGGAGCGTGTCGGCCCGGCCCTGACGCCGGCGCTGCGCGCCCAGGTCCACGGAGGGCTCGCGTCGTGAGCCAGCGCCTCGTTCGTCCCTACCTGCTGACAGGCGGGCGGACGCGTGCTGAAGGAATCGAGCTGGCCCTCGAGGCCCAGCTGTCGTCCACCGAGGCCGGAAGGGCCGTCATGGTGTCCCGCTCCGCCGAGGAGTCCCGCATCCTGCTGCAGTGCGAGTCGCCGACCGCGCTCGTCGAGCTCGCCGCACGCCTTGGCCTGCCGATCGGCGTCATCCGCGTCCTGGCCGGCGACCTCGTCCGCGAGGGCTACCTCACCACCGCTGCCACTGCCGTCGGCACCGAGATCCCGCTGCTCGAGCGACTGCTCGACGGACTGCGAGCCGACTCATGAGCGTCCCCACCTCCGCCAAGATCGTCGTCGCCGGCGGCTTCGGCGTCGGCAAGACCACCTTCGTGGGCACCATCTCCGAGATCGAGCCGCTGCGCACCGAAGCGGTGATGACCGAGGCGTCCAGCGAGCTCGACGACCTCTCCAAGGTGCAGCAGAAGCGCACCACGACGGTGGCGATGGACTTCGGTCGCCGGACCATCTCCGACGAGCTGGTGCTGTACCTGTTCGGTGCCCCCGGCCAGGAGCGCTTCCACTTCATGTGGGACGACCTTGCGACGGGCGCCGTGGGCGTGGTGGTGCTCGCCGACGTGCGACGTCTCGACGACTGCTTCGTGGCGATCGACTTCGCCGAGGAGCGCAACCTCCCGTTCGTCGTCGCGTTCAACCAGTTCGACGGCTCGCCGAAGTACGCCCAGACCCAGCTGCGCGAGGCGCTGGCGCTGGACCACCGCGTGCCCTTGGTCCACGTCGACGCGCGCGACCCGGTCTCGGTTCGCAACGTGCTGATCTCGCTGGTCCAGCACGCGCTGGAGCGGGCGATGGGCATGGGCGCGGCGGTCTGACCCAGCCGCGCGTGGTTCCCTCCGGTCGCACGCCGACCACGAGGGGCACCGGTGCGCACGCTGCAGGTCACCGACGTCGACGACCCCCGGGTCGCGGCGTACGCGACGCTGCGTGACGGCGAGCTCGGCGGCATGCACCGCGCCGACCTCGGCGTGTTCGTCGCGGAGGGGCCCAACCCCGTGCGCGAGCTGCTGCGCAGCCCGTACGGCACCGAGTCGCTGCTGGTCGAGGAGAAGCGCCTCGACGCTGCTCGCGAGCTGGTCGGGGACCGCGACCTGCCGGTGTACGTCGCCTCGCGCGAGGTGTTCCGCGGCATCGTGAGGTTCCGGCTGTACCAGGGCATCGTCGCGCTCGGGCTGCGCCTGCCGGGTAGCTCGGTCGCGGACGCCGTCGCAGGAGCCACGCTCGTCGCAGCGTTCGAGGCGATCAACGACCACGAGAACCTCGGCGTGGTGTTCCGCTCGGCGCGGGCGATGGGTGTGGACGCGGTGACGTTCGGGCCGCAGTCGTGCGACCCGCTGTACCGACGCTGCGTGCGCGTCTCGATGGGCCACGCGCTGCACCTGCCGTTCGCCGTCACCGAGCCCTGGCCCGCCGGGGTCACGCAGCTGCACGACGCCGGGCTGCGCACCATCGCGCTGGCCACCTCGCCGGACGCGGTGCCGCTGGACTCGCTGGCCGACGGGGTGCCGTCGGCGGTGCTGCTCGGCGCCGAGGGGCCCGGGTTGACGCCGGAGGCAGTCGAGGCCGCTGACGTCGTGGCCCGTATCCCGATGGTGCCGGGCGTGGACTCGCTGAACGTCGGCGTGGCCGCGTCGATCGCGTTCCACGTGCTGGGACCTGCCGGGAAGCGCGCGTGAGCGCGGCCGACACCGGCCACGTCGTGCTCGTCGGCGCCGGTCACGCGAACCTGCTGGTGGTGCGCGCGGCGCGTCGACTGCGTGATCTCGGCATCGCGGTGACGCTCGTGGACCCGGACGCGTTCTGGTACTCGGGGATGGCCGCGGCGGTGGTCGGCGACGCCGTGCACCCGGGCCGCGACCGCGTGGATCCAGCACCGCTGGCGGCCTCTCGTGACGTGCGGTTCGTTGCCGGGCACGTGGTCGCGCTGGACCTCGTCAGCCGCGCCGTGACGCTCGACGACGGGACCGTGCTTGACGCGACCGCGGTGGTGCTCAACGTCGGCAGCGAGGTGGACCTGCGTGGCCTGCCCGCCGACCGCGACGACGTCACGCCGGTGAAGCCCACGCGCGGGCTGCTGGGGCTGCGCGACCGCCTCGCGACCGGCCCCACTGGTCCCCGCGTCGTGATCGTCGGCGGCGGCGCGTCCGCCGTGGAGGTGGCGGGGAACCTCTCGGCCGGCCGCCTCGCCCGACACGTCCGGCCGCACGTGACCGTGGTGGCACCCGAGGCCCCCGTACCGAGCGTGGCCGACGACGTGCGTGCGCACATGCTGGACACGCTGGCTGGCCGTGGCGTGGTGTTGGACGTCGGACGGCGGGCGGTGGACGTCACCGACGCCGGCGTGGTGCTCGACGACGGTGCGGTGCTGCCCGCCGACCACGTGGTGCTCGCCACCGGGCTGCGCTCGGCGCCGTTGGTGCGCGAGCTCGGCGTCGGCGACGAGCGCGGGATGCCGACCACCGCCACGCTGCAGCACCCCGACCATCCGTGGCTGCTCGGTGCCGGCGACGCGATCCGGTTCGGTGCCGACGGGCTGCCGCGGCTGGGGGTGTTCGCCGTCCGGCAGGCGCCGGTGCTGGTGGAGAACCTCCGGGCCCTGCACGGTCACGGCGAGCTGCGCTCCTACCTGCCGCAGACAAGCTGGGTCGCGGCGGTCGACCTCGGTGGCGGTGAGGCGGTGGTGATGCGCGAAGGGCGCTGGTTCGCGGGCCGGCTCGCGCTGGTCGTCAAACGGCTGCTCGACGAGTGGTTCCTGCGACGGCACCGTGTGCCGGCCGCGTCGTCTGGACGCTCGTGGGGGCGTCGAGCCACCTGAGTCAGCCCGTACGGTCACGCTCCGACGACGAGGGACGCAGCGTGCAGGCGACGGCAGCGCGATGGCTGGTGCTGGACGACGAGGGCGACGTACGGGCCGTGGACGTGGTCGGGGAGCTGCTGGCCCTCGACCCCCGCACGAAGCTGCAGAGCCGTGAGGGAAAGCTGCTGCGTGCGATCGCCGCGGCGGTCGACCAGCTGGTCGGTCTCGACGCGGTGTGCGCGTCCGGCGAGCCGCTGCTGGAGGTGCTGGTGCCTGACCCGGAGGACCGCGGCAAGCTGACGCCGAGCCTCGACCTCGACGCGCTGCTGCGCGGCGACGCGCCCGAGTCGCGGACGGCCGACCGCACCATCCGGCTCGCTGGCCTGCTGAGCGCCCGTGCCGCTGCGCACCGCGCCGGTGAGGTCGACCTGGTGGCGGCCGTCGCGCCGCCCGGGCCGGGCCGTCACCCGCTGGCGGACCGTGTCGAGGCCGCGCTGCCCGGCTCGATGGGAACGTGGCCGCGGCCCGCCGGTCCGACGCCGGCCGTGGTCACGCTCGACGGGGGATGGGTCGGCGCCTCGCCGTTCGAGCTGTTCGTCGGCCTGGCGCGCGGCGCGTTCGACGAGGCGATCGTCGAGGTCGCCGGCGAGGCCGTCGCGCGCTGGCTGGACCGCTGGAGCCTCGGCCCGGACCCGTGGCGCCAGGCGCTGCGCGACATCGTGCCGGTGGACGCGGACGGGCTGCTGCACGACGCCGCGACCCGGGCCGGCAGCGACCACCCCGTGGTGGTGGCAGGGCCGCTCGCGCAGCTGGTCCGGTCCCAGCATCCGATGGCCTGAGCAGACCCCGAGGTCACGGCCTCGACCTAGGGTCGGTCGC
>JBFGFG010000106.1:0-8416 GCA_041579655.1 Nitriliruptoraceae bacterium | reverse complement strand
GTCGCACGACCTCGCAGGCAGGTTGTCACGACCTCACATGCCGCGCGAACGCCGCGCACGAAGTCCGCACCGGTGCGGACTTCGTGCGCGGCGTTCGCGCGGCATGTGAGGTCGTGACAACCTGCCTGCGAGGTCGTGCGACAGACGGGGCGGAGGCGCGTGCTGTCCGGAGCGACCGGTACCCACGTGATCTTGACCGATGGAGACACAGGTGATGAGCGAGGTGAGCAGCGCCACGCGTGCGGACGGGTTCACCGATCTGTACGCGGCGCACCACCGTGACCTCGTCCGGCTGGCGTACCTGCTGACCGGCGACGCGGACCAGGCCCAGGACGTCGTCGCCGACGTGTTCGCAACGGTGCTGCGCCGCTGGGGCCGCGAGCGGATCGAGAACCCGGGCGCCTACCTGCGTCGGGCGGTGGTGAACCGCAGCAACAGCAAGCTGCGGCGGCGCTACCTCGCTCGTCGGATCGCCGGCACGGCGGACGGCTCGGACCGCGGCGTGCGGCTCCACGCCGAGGACGTCGCGGACCGCGACGCCCTGTTCCAGGCGATGGCTCGCCTGCCCGAGGGGCAGCGGGCGATCGTCGTCATGCGCTTCTACGAGGAGCTGTCGGTCGCCGAGACCGCCGACCTCCTCGGTGTCAGCGAGGGGACCGTCAAGTCCCAGACGTCGCGCGCCGTGGCGCGCCTCGGCACGATCCTGGAGGGCGCGCGATGACGACCCACAACGACCACACGACCCCCGCCACCGGCGACCCGATGGAGGCCCGGCTGCGGGCGATGCTCAGCGAGCGCGCCGGCGATGTCGAGGCGACCCCGGCGCTGTACGAGGACGTGCGCAGCCGCGCCCGTCGCGGCACGTTCGTCCGCCGCGCCGTCGGCGCGGTCGCCGTGGCTGCTGCGGTGACCGGCGGCGCGCTGGTGCTGCCCAACCTGCTGCCCGAGGCGCAGATCGCGCCGATCGACGAGCAGCCCGAGACCTCCGCACCCACCGAGATCCCGACCGAGCTGCCGGGGTCCGGCGGCGCGCCCGTCATCGCCGACGTCGGCGTCGAGGTCGCGGTCGCGACCACGGACGGCGTGTTCTTCCGCGACCGCGAGCAGCTGAGCGAGTCGGCCACGATCCGCTCGCTCGGGGGCTACGGCGTGATGCAGGCCCGCGTGCTGACGTTGCCGATCGTCACCGAGGGCGACGACGACACGGTCCGCGTCGCGCTGGTGGACACCTCGCCGGACGCCGACGGCGTGAACGACGCGATCGAGGCGGCGCCGAACGGCGACGGTGTGGTGATGAGTCCCGACGGTCAGGCAGCAGCCTGGATCGAGGGCTCGCAGCTGCACATCTGGCCGGTCGGGAGCGGGGCCGAGGGTGTGCGTGTGCTGCCGCTGGAGGGCGCCGACACCCCGGCCGACCTCGTGATCGAGCAGTGGTTCGCGTACGCGGACGCGCCGCTGCTGCTGGCGTCGCAGCCGGGCGGCGGCATGTGGACCGTCCCGATGGACGAGAGCAACGTGTTCGACACGGCCCCGGTGGGGGACACGTTCCCGTCCGGGAGCATCGCCGACGCCGCCGATGCGGCGCTGCTGCAGGACGGCACCACCGTCTCGGTGCACGTGGCGTCCGGGGACGAGCCGGCGACGGTGCAGCTCGGTGACGGCGACGCGTTCCCCCTTCGCGAGCCGTACGCCAGCTCGACGGAGCTCGAGCTCGAGGCCGGTGCCGGCGGCGGCCTGACCCTGCTCGACCGTTCGGGGGACGGCGACGCGATGGTGCTGCGCTTCAGCGGCGACCGTGACGGCCAGCCGACGGGCGTCGACTTCTTCCCGATCGGCACCGGGCTCGTCGGCGCCGTGACGATGGGCGTCGAGGACCAGCCGGACACGCGCGCGGACGAGCAGGACCAGACGTCCGCAGGTGCGCAGGACGAGTTCGTGACCGACGCACCGCTGCTCGGCACGGACGGTGTCACCCTCATCGAGTTCTCGGTGGACACGGGCGAGACACGGCACGACCTGTTCCCGCCGGCGGAGTCCGAGGCCAGCCTCGGGCGGATCGCGGTCCGACCGGGCTCGACGTCGGGGGATGTCACGTTCGCGGTCGAGTCGTTCTCCGAGGGCGAGACGTCGGTGCGCTTCGGGACGCTGCGCGACGGCATCGCAGCTCCGGTGGGTGACGCCATCGTGGTCGACGGCGTGCTCAACGGTCTCGTGTGGTCGCCCGACGGGCGCGAGGTCGTGTGGACGACCAGCGGGCTCGAGCGGTCGTCGGGCTCCGACGATCCGACGCGCGTCGTGACCATCGCCTACTCGGCCCGGGTCGACGACCAGCTGGCCGTCACCCGCAGCGACAGCGGTGAGGTGCCCGGCCCCGTGGTGGACTGGATCTGGACCGACCAGGTCGACGGTCGGTTCCAGGGGGTGCTGGTCGTGGGCACGCCGGACGGCGGCGCCGCGATCACCGAGGTGCAGCGGTTCACGAACGGTCAGCTGTCGGTCCTCGACTCGATCGAGACGCTGTACTCCCACGACATGCACCTGCGCGAGGTCACCTCCGAGGGGCCGTCGGTCGGGCTGCGTCTCGTCGAGGGCCAGCTCCGCTTGAGCTGGAGCGCCGACGGAGACGGCGGCGGCGACCTGCCGCTGCCCGAGTCCCTCGCGGACTCGGATGGAGCCCAGGTCCGGATGAAGGTGTCCGGCGGGCAGGTGCTGCTGCTGCGCGGTCGGGAGGCGTGGCAGGTGCTCGTGCCGGACGACGGACGGACGCTGACGCTGCCGTCCGCGACCGACTGGGACATCCTCGACTGATGCAGCAGCGGAGGCTGCCACACTCGCTGAGCGTCGCCTGACGCACTCGGACGGGCGTTCGGGCGAGCGCGGAGAGCGCTCGCGGGCGCTTCCCACAGCGAGCGGGCGTGGGTAGCGTCCCGCCGGCTCCACACGGAGCACCGTTCCACGGCCACCCCTGAGGTCGTGTTGAGCACACACGGGCGCCATGCGCGTCCGTCGTCGAACCCCCCGGTCCCCGACCCACGCGGAGCCATGCCGCAAACCCTGTCGTACGTCGACACCCACACCCACCTCGATCACCACGGCGAGCTCACGCCCGCCGAGCAGGTCGAGCGGGCGGTGGCCGCCGGCGTCGGGTTGCTGGTCACGGTGGGCACCGACATCGCCACCTCCCAGGCCTCCATCGAGGCAGCGGACGCGTTCGCCGAGGTGCGCGCCGTCGTCGGCATCCACCCCAACGACGCGCAGCAGTCCACCGCCGAGGCGCTGTCCGCGCTGCGGGTGATGGCCACGCACGAGCGCGTCGTCGGCATCGGCGAGACCGGGCTGGACTTCTACCGCGACTGGTGCCCCCACGACGTCCAGGAGACGTCGTTCCGGGCCCACATCGACATCGCCCGCGAGCACGACCTCACGCTGGTCATCCACTGCCGCGACGCCTGGGAGCGGACGCTGGAGGTGCTCGACGAGCACGGAGCGCCCGAGCGCGTCGTGATGCACTGCTTCAGCGGGGACGTCGATATCGCCCGCCGATGCGCCGAGAACGGCTGGTTCATGTCGTTCGCCGGCAACGTGACGTTCAAGAACGCCCAACAGCTGCGTGACGCGGCAGCCGTTGCACCGTTGCACCTGCTGCTGACCGAGACGGACAGCCCCTACCTGACGCCGGAGCCCCACCGGGGCTCGCGCAACGACTCCAGCCGCATCCCGCTGGTCGCTGCGCAGCTGGCCGAGACCCACGACCTGCCGCTCACGCAGGTCACCGAGGCGCTCCACGCCAACGCGCTGCGCGCGTTCGCGCTGGAGAGCCTCAGCGGGGACCAGGGCACACACCCGGAGACCACCTCGTGACCCGACAGATCCGCCACCACCTCGCGCTCGTCGCCCTCGGGCGCCGCACGATCGCGCTGCTGCTGATCGCCGTGATGGCCGTCCCCGTCGTCGCCGCCGCCCAGCGGCTGCGCCTCAACATCGACGGCGACGTGCTGCACGTGCTGTCCTACGACACCACCGTCGCCGAGCTGCTCGACGACCAGGGTGTCGAGCTCGCTGCCGGCGACCGCGTGCTGCCGGCCGCCTCGACGCCGCTGACCGATGTGACCGCGATCACGATCCTGCGCACCATCGAGGTCGAGCTCGTCATCGACGGCGTCCCGCAGACCCACCGCGGCACGTGGCGCACCGTCGAGGGGATGCTCGCCGGCGTCGGCGTGACCGTCGACTCGACCCAGGTGCTGCGCCCCTCGCCGCGCACCGGCCTCGCCGACGGCGACACCGTGACCATCACCTCGCCGCTGGACGTCACCGTCGTCGCCGACGGGCACGTGCGGTCGGTCGCCACCCACCTCGGCACCGTCGACGCGCTGCTGGACAACCTCGGCGTCGTGGTCGCCGCGGAGGACATCGTCAGCCTCGCGCCCGACGCTCCGCTCGCCGAGGCCACCGAGATCGTCGTGCAGCGTGTCGGCTTCGACACCGCCACCGAGGAGGTGCGCCTGCCCTTCGAGGAGGAACAGCGCGGCACCTCGGAGCTGTTCACCGACCAGAGCCGGGTCGTCCAGGAGGGCGTGTCGGGTCTGCGCATCGACACCTACAACCTCACCTTCGTCGACGGTGAGCTGACCGACCGCGAGCTCGCCTCGCAGGAGGTCGTCACCGAGCCGACCACGCGCATCGTCGAGAAGGGCACCACGAAGCGCCCTCCGAAGCGCATGGCTGACGACGGTTCGGTCTGGTACGACCTCGCCCAGTGCGAGTCCGGTGGCCGCTGGGACTACAACGGCTCGTCCGGCTTCGACGGTGGGCTGCAGTTCCACCCCTCGACGTGGTCGCGGCACAAGCTCTCGGGCTACCCGCAGTACGCCTACCAGGCCTCGCCGTCGCAGCAGATCGAGGTGGGCAAGCGCGTGCAGCGCGCCCAGGGCTGGAACGCCTGGCCGTCGTGCGCTCGCAAGCTGGGCTTGATCTGAGCCGTCGACTCTCTCCGGCCGACGTGGCCGTGCTGCTCGAGCGGCACGGGCTCGCGCCGCGCAAGGCTGCGGGGCAGAACTTCGTCGGTGACCCCAACACGGTCGCCGCGATCGTCAAGGACGCCCTGCTGGAGCCCGGTGACACCGTGCTCGAGATCGGTCCCGGGCTCGGATCGTTGACGCTGGCGCTGTCGGACGTCGCGGCTCGCGTGGTCGCGATCGAGATCGACGCAGGCCTCGTGCGGGCGCTCGAGGAGGTGCTGGAGGGGACCGAGAACGTCACCGTCCACCACGCCGACGCGATGCAGGCGGACCTCGGCGCGCTCGCCGGCGGGCCGTACCGCTGCGTGGCGAACCTCCCCTACAACGTCGCGACGCCGCTGGTGCTGCGCGCGCTCGAGGACCCGCTGGCGGTCGACGCGTTCGTGATGGTCCAGAAGGAGGTCGGCCAGCGCTGGGCCGCCAAGCCGGGGGACCCGCTGTACGCGGGCGTCTCGGTGAAGCTGCAGCTGCTGGCTGACGTGAAGATGGGGCGCAACATCTCGCGCCACGTGTTCACACCCGTGCCGCGGGTCGACTCGGTGATGGTGCGGCTGGTGAAGCACGGCGAGCTCGACCCGTGGGTCCGCAAGGTCGTGGACGCGGCGTTCGCCCGTCGCCGTCGCACCCTGCGCAACACGCTGCAGGCCGTCGCCGACGTCGCCGCGGTCGAGTCGGCGTTGGCGTCCGAGGGGCTCACGGTCACCACCCGTCCCGAGGAGCTGCCGCCGGCGGGGTTCGTCGCCCTGGCCGAGGCGCTGCGCGGTCCGCAGAGCTGACCGAGAGCTGGCCCGACGGCGGAGCCGCACGACCGCGTCGCGTCATGGTCCTTCGTCGTAGCCCCGTACCCTCCGCCCCCGGGAGCGAGGCTTGGGAGCTGGGTGACGCTTGAGGGAACACCGCTGGAGGTTCGCGTCAGCGCGCCGGCGAAGGTCAACCTGTTCCTCGCGGTGCGCGGGACGCGTCCCGACGGTTACCACGAGCTCACCACCGTGCTGCAGACCGTCGACCTGCACGACGAGATCCGCGCCCGCCTGCTCGGCACGCCGTGGGCGCGCCAGCACCCGGCGGCCCGTCAGCTGATGCGGCTCTCGCTGCGGCACGACGCCGGTCCGGACGTGCCGGTGGACCGCAGCAACCTCATCATCCAGGCGGCGACGGTGCTGCTCGAGCAGCTCGGCGTCACCCACGACGCCTGCGACGAGCCGTGCGACGACGCGGACGACCGGGTCCCGCGCACCGAGATCACGCTGGTCAAGCGCATCCCTGTGGCTGCAGGCATGGCCGGCGGATCGACGGACGCGGCCGCCACGCTGATCGCGCTGGACCGGCTGTGGGGCGCCGAGCTCGGGCCCGAGGCGCTGCACGCGACGGCCGCGCAGCTCGGCGCCGACGTGCCGTTCTGCCTCACGGGCGGCACCGCGCTGGCCACCGGCACGGGTGCCGACACGGCCCGCGTGCTGGCCCGCGCGACGTTCCACTGGGTGGTGTGCGTGGCTGACGGCGGTGGGCTGTCCACCCCGGCCGTGTACCGCGCGTACGACGAGCTGGACCTGCCGCCCTCGCTGGTCGAGCCGGACGTCGTGCTGCAGGCGCTGCGCACGGGGGACCCGACGCTGCTGGCCTCCGGGATCCACAACGACCTCGAGGCGGCCGCGCTGTCGCTGCGTCCCGAGCTCGCCGACGGGCTCGAGTCCCTGCGCTCGGCCGGGGCGCTGCGCGCGACGGTCTCGGGCAGCGGCCCGACCCTGATCGGTCTCGCCGCGGACCGCGAGCACGCCGACGCGATCGCCGAGCGCGTGAGCAGCGGGTTCAGCCGCGTGCACGTGGTCAGCTCGCCGGTGGGTGGGCCACGGGTCACCGAGGGACAGCTGCAGTCGGTCTGAGCGCGTCGCGCTCCCACGCCGCCGCGAGCGGCGTGGCCTGCCGGCGTCGCTAGCCTCCGGGGCGCCGGGTGACACCGCTGGGAGGTGGTGTAATTGGCAACACGCCGGCCTTTGGCGCCGTGCATTCAGGGTTCGAGTCCCTGCCTCCCAGCCACCACCCGCCCAACGACGTGGACGAGGACGCCGGAGTGGACGACGAGCGTGTGGCAGCCCACCCCTTGCTGGCGTCGCTGACGGACGCCGAGCGCGCCGAGGCGCTGCCGCTGGTGCGCGTGCACGAGGTCCCAGCCGGCGGTGTGCTCACCAGGCAGGGCCGGCCCGGCACCGGGCTCCACCTGGTGCTGGAGGGTGCGGTCCGCGTGGCGGCCCGCTCGACGGGCGACGGGCAGGTGCACGAGCTCGCGATCCTCGGTCCGGGCAGCTGGGTCGGGGAGCACAGCCTGCGACGTGACCCCACGCCACCGGACGAGCAGCCCGCCGCCAACGCCGACGTGGTCGCCCTCGAGCCGACGACCGTCGGCACCGTCGCACCGGCGGACGGCCCCACCCTGCTGGCGATCGACGCGGTCCACCTGCAGCTGTCGCTGGTCGCCGGGCGCCGGCATGCGACCAACCGGTCGCTGGAGGTCGCCCCGGTCGAGATCGGACGTGTCGGGGACCGACCGCTGGTGCTGCGGCCGCTGTGGCCGGACGACTGGCGCCACCTGTTGGCCGGGACGGACCGGGTCAGTGAGGAGAGCCTGCGGATGCGGTTCTTCCACCCGCCCGCGCTCACGGAGCGAACGTTCCGTCGGCTCGCGGCGCTCGACCTCACCGACCAGTTCGCGTGGGCCGCGTTGCTGGACGGTGAGCTCGTGGCCATCGGCCGCTACGGCCGGCTGCGTGAGGACCGCTCGCACGTCGAGGTCGCTGTGCTGGTCGTCGACGAGCACCAGCGGGAGGGCATCGGGCCCAAGCTGCTCGCCGCGCTCGCCGTCGCCGCCGACCTCCACGGCGCGACGACGATGTACGCCGAGGCGCGGACCGCCAACGTGGGGGTCCGCCGCATGCTCGAGGGCGTCGGCGCGACGTTCACCTCCGGCGGTGAGGAAGGGACCGTCGAGGCGCGCTGGTCCGTCGCCGACGCGAACGCCGACCCGCGCCACGCCGAGCTGCGGGCCGCCGTGCGGCCCGTGGCCGCCGCCGTGCTCGCCGAGGTGACCGACGGCTGAGCGCCTGTAGCGTCCGCGACCTGCCGCGCCGCCCCCGCCGGGCGCGCCGCCTGCCGTCCCCAGGAGCTCCTCGTGTCCACCGCTGCCGTCATCCTCGCCGCAGGCAAGGGCACCCGGTTCAAGTCCGAGCTGCCCAAGGTGCTGCACCGCGCCGCCGGTCGCACGCTGCTGCGCCACGTGCTGGAGGCCGTGCGCCCGCTGGGCCTCTCGCAGGTCATCGTGGTCGTCGGCCACGGCCGCGACGAGGTCGAGGCCGAGGCCGCCAGCGTCGGGCTGGACAACATCCGCTCGGTGGTGCAGG
>JBFGFG010000105.1:0-8486 GCA_041579655.1 Nitriliruptoraceae bacterium | reverse complement strand
CGCCGTGATCGTCACGATCGACGTCATGTCGGTGCCGGCGTTGGTGATGAACTGCTTGGAGCCGTTGATGACCCACTCGTCACCGTCGAGCACGGCGCGCGTCTTGGCGGTGCCCCAGTTGTCGGTGCCGCCGCCGGCCTCGGTCAGGCCGAAGCCGCCGAGCTTCTCGCCGGCGCACAGCTCGGGCAGCCAGCGCTGCTTCTGCTCCTCGGTGCCGAAGTCGTGCAGCGGTGCGGCGCCGAGACCGACGCCGGCCTCGAGCGTGATGCCGATGGACTGGTCGACGCGACCGAGCTCCTCGATGGCGAGGCACAGCGAGAGGTAGTCGCCGCCCATGCCGCCGTACTCCTCGGAGAACGGAAGGCCGAACAGGCCGAGCTGGCCCATCTTCTTCACGACGTCGATCGGGAACTCGCCGGTGTGGGCGTGGTGGCCCGCGATCGGGTCCACCTCCTTCTCGGCGAACTCGCGCACCAGCGCCTTGAGCGCCTCCTGCTCGTCGGTGAGGGCGAAGTTCAGCATGGTGGTCCAGATCCCGGGAGGTGACGGCTGCGACCGGGGAGCGTATGAGCGACCCCGGCCGCCCGGCTGCCCGTTGCGGCCCCCGCGCGGTCTGGTGTGCCGTTCGCTGCCTGTGAGCGTGCGAACGGCACACGCAACACCGCGTTGGGCGGGCCGGTCAGCGGCAGCCGTCGGCCTCGGCGAGCAGCTCCTCGAGCGCCTCGTTGACCTCGACGTCGCGCTCGATCATCACGCAGTGGGCCGCGCCCTGCAGCGACAGCAGGCGCGATCCGGGGATGCCCTCGTGCATGTCGCGGCTGTGCTTCGCCGGTGTGATCAGGTCCCGCGAGCCGCTGATCACCAGCGCGGGCACCCGGCCCAGCCTCGCCAACGTGTGGTAGCGGTCGTGGTCGTCGAACGTCGCCGACATGTCCAGCACGACCAGCGACGGCGTGACGCTGAGGTCGCGGGCGACCAGACCGACCTTCTCGGCCGATGCCTGCGATCCCAGCCCGACGGCACGCGCGCCGAGGAACATCGCGTTCGGCATGCGCTGACGGGAGCGATCCATCAGCGGCGCGATGCGACGCAACGCCTTGGTGAGCGGTGGCTTGATCGCTTCGCTGAGCCGGTCCGGGATGATGGGGGCGAGCACCGACACCGTGGCCATGCCGCCCGCCGCGGTCCCGATCAGGGCGACGCCCACGACCCGGTCACCGAACAGCTCAGGGAAGTGCTCGGCGAGGCTCATGATCGTCATGCCGCCCATCGAGTGCCCCACGAGCACGACGGGTTGGTCCGGGACGACCTCGTCGAGCACCTGGCGCAGGTCGCAGCCGAGCTGGGCGATCGTGAGGCCCTCCGTCGGCGACACGCCCGACCGGCCGTGCGACCGGTGGTCGAGCAGCACCATGTTGCGGCGGCCGCGGAAGTGCGCGCGCTGGTAGTGCCAGCAGTCCTGCGACATCGTGAAACCATGCACGAACACGAGCGTGGCCGCGCCGACGGGCGCGGTGTCGGCGGCCTCGACCTCGACGTGCAGCGGCACGCCGTCGGGCGTGGTGACGGTCCGCGAGGCGGAGCGCAGCGCTGGGGCTGCCTCTGACTCGACGCGCTTGCGCGTGCGGTCCACGGCCTGACGCGCCACGACCGTGGCGATCGCCGCACCCGCGGCCGCAGCGAGAAGCCCTTTGCCCCTGGCCTCCACGCCTGCTCCGTCCGCACCGCTGGTCGGAGCTGGCGCGCGCGCAGCCTACGCAGCCCCGGCCGTCCGTCCGGCTGCCGGGGCGCGCGTGCGGGCATGCCTCGAGCTCATGACACTCACCGGAAGCAGGAGCCGCCATGGCCGCCGACGTCACCGAGACCGAGCAGTTCAACCTCACGCCAGAGCAGGTGTTCGACTACCTCGTGGACTTCTCGAACCTCTCCGAGTGGGACCCGATGTTCGACCGCTCCAGCCGCATCGACGGCGACGGTCCCGTGGGAGTCGGCGCCACCTTCGAGGTGGTCGCGGAGAAGGCCGGCGTGACGATGCCGATCACCTACACCGTCGAGGAGTACGTGCGACCGAGACACGCGAAGCTCGTCGGACGCGGCAAGGGCTTCGTGTCGATCGACACCATCGACGTCGCGCCGTACGAGGCCGGGACCAGGATGACGTGGAACGCCCGTGTCGAGACCGACGTGCCGCTCGTGGACACCCTCGCGACCCCGGTGTTCAAGGCCGTCGCGAAGGCCTCGATGCACGGCCTGCGCCGGACCCTCGCCCCCAGCTGACGCCGATGGGCCCGGGTGGGGCAGGCCCTTGGTCCCCCGCGGGCCCTGGACACCGGCTGCACGATGGCGGGACGCCGACCGGGACGCGCCGTGACGACCGAACCTGCCATCCGCACCCTTGGGCTCACGAAGCACTACGGGGACGTCGAGGCGCTCGTCGACCTCGACCTCGAGGTGCGGCTCGGCGAGGCGTTCGGGTTCCTCGGCCCCAACGGCTCCGGCAAGACCACGATGATCCGCACCATCATGGACGAGATCAGGCCGACGTCCGGGACCGCGTCGATCCTCGGCTTCGACTGCCACCGGGACGCCGTCGAGATCCGCCGCCACATCGGCTACCTGCCGGGCGACCTCGAGATGTACCCACGCCTCACCGGCCGCGACACGCTGAGGTTCTTCGCGAACCTTCGTGGCGGCGTGGACTGGTCCTACGTGGACGAGCTCGCCGAGCGGCTCGATGCGGACCTCGCCAAGCGGGTCGGCGACCTCTCGACCGGCAACCGCCAGAAGGTCGGCCTGATCCAGGCGTTCATGAACCGGCCGGCGCTGTTGGTGATGGACGAGCCGAGCACCGGGCTCGACCCGCTGGTGCAGCGCGAGTTCCAGGAGATGGTGCGCGAGGTCGTCACCGAGGGCCGCAGCGTGTTCCTGTCCAGCCACACGCTCTCGGAGGTGCAGCGTGTCGCCGACCGGGTCGCGATCATCCGGGAGGGCCGTCTCGTCGCGGTCGAGGACGTGCGGGACCTGCGGACGAAGGCGATCCGCCGGGTCGAGTTCCTGCTCGACTCCGCGGCGAACGCCGACGTGTTCGCCGGCGTCCCGGGCGTACGGGAGGTCACCACGGACGGCGCACGCGTGCTGCTGTCGTACGAGGGGCGGATGGACGCGCTGCTGCGCGCCATCGGGGACCGGCACGAGATCCTCGACATCACGACCCACGAGGCCGACCTCGAGGAGGTGTTCCTCACGTTCTACCGCGACGAGGCCACGGACCCGCTGGCGGCCCGTGGCACGCAGCCGAGCGCGCAGGCGGTGGGCTGATGGTCGGGAGCATCGCGCTGAAGACCGTCGGCGACCGCTGGCGCGGGACCGTCATCGGCGCCGGCACGATCGGTCTGTTCCTGCTCGCCGGGATGGCTGCGTACCGCGAGATCGACCTCGAGATCTACCAGCAGATGCCGGAGGTGTTCCTCTCGCTGATCGGCATCCCGCCCGACGCTGATGTCGCGGTGCTCACGTACGCCGCGGTGTACGGCTTCTACGGCGCGCTGGTGCTGTCCTCGATCGCACTGTCGATGGGCTCGGCCTCGATGGCGGGCGAGGAGCGCGACGGCACCGCCGGCCTGCTGCTGGGCAACCCCCGCAGCCGGCGCCAGGTGCTGGCGTCGAAGTCCGTCGCGATCGTGGCGCTGACCTCGCTCGGCGCGTTCGTGCTGTGGCTGGCCGGCCTCGGTGCCCCGGCCCTGCTCGACGTCAGCACCACGGGGATGCACGTCGGCGCGCTGATCGCCCACCTGCTCGCCATCGCCCTGTTCCACGGCTTCCTCGCGATGGCGATCGGCGCGTGGACCGGACGGCGCTCGCTGGCGTCGGGCATCACCGCGGGGGTGATGGCGGTGTCGTTCGTCGCGGTCGGCGTGCTGCCGCTGTTCGAGGGGCTGGAGGAGCTCGCGAAGCTGTTCCCGTGGTACTACCTCGACGGCGGCCAACCGGCGACCAACGGCGTGCAGTGGGGCCACGTCGCGCTGCTGCTGGGCGGCGCGGTCGCCCTCGGCATCGCCGCGCTGGTGGGCGTGGAGCGTCGCGACCTGCGGGGCCGGGAGTCGGGCACCACGATGATCGACCGGCTGCGCGCGCACCCGATGACCGACCAGTGGTTCGAGCGGCTGGCCGGCTCGACCCGCGTGTCCGCGATCTGGGTCAAGACGACCTCCGAGCACCAGGGGCTGGCGCTGGTCAGCGGCATGCTGATGTTCTGGATGATGGGCGTGCTGATGGGGCCGATGTACGCCGCCATCGACCCCTCCGTGCTCGCGTTCGCCAACGAGCTGCCGGAGGTGCTGGTCGCGATGATCGGCGGCGCCGACATGAGCACGCCCGAGGGGTGGTACGTCGCCGAGACCTTCAGCCTCATGGCCCCGATGGCCGTGATGGCCGTGACCGTGACGGTCGGCGCCCGCGCGCTGGGCGGTGAGGAGGCCAACGGGACGATGAGCCTGCTGCTCACCAACCCGATCCGTCGCTCGCGGGTGGTGCTCGAGAAGACGGCCGCGATGGTGGTGCTCGCCACCGGCCTCGGGACCGCCACGTTCGGCGGGGTGATGAGCGGTTCGCTGCTGGCGGGGCTCGGGCTGGACGTCGGCAACGTCGCGGCGACCTCGACGCTGGTCACGCTGCTCGGGCTGGTGTTCGGGGCGCTGGCGCTGGCGATCTCGGCAGCCGTCGGCCGGGTCCGCACGGCCGTGTACGGCGCGGTCGGGGCGGCGCTCGCCGCCTACCTGCTGGACTCGTTCCTGCCGTTCAGCGACCGGCTGGCGTCGCTCGCGCGCCTCTCGCCGTTCGGCTGGTACCTCGGCTCGGACCCGATGACCAACGGCATGGACTGGGGGCACGCCGGGCTGCTGAGCGCCGCGTTCCTCGTGCTCGTGGCGGCGTCGGTCGTGCTGTTCCAGCGCCGCGACCTACGCCAGGGCTGAGCGCGACCGCTGCGGTCAGACCCCGGTGTTGGGGTCGCCCTTGCCGCGGCGGCTGGGCAGCTCGCGGTCGAGCATCAGCGTCGCGCTGCGCGAGTCGCTGACCATCTCGAGCTCGGCGATGATCGTGCGCGCCGACGCCTCCTCCTCGACCTGCTCCTCGAGGAACCGGGTCAGCAGCGGGATGGTGCGGAAGTCACCCTCGGCCTGGGCCAGCGCGTACAGCTCGCTGATCGCCTTCGTGACCGCCTCCTCGGCGGCGAGCGCCGCGCGGAACACCTCAACGAGGCTGCCGAACTCGGCCACCGGCGCGTCCAGCGCCTGCAGCACCACGTCGCCGCCGCGGTCGAGCACGTGCTCGATGAAGATGTCCGCGTGCTCGGTCTCCTCGGCCGCCTGCTGGGTCAGCCACTGCGCCGCGCCGGAGAAGTCGTTCGCGTCGGCCCAGATCGCGAGCTGGCGGTACGCGCGTGCGGACGCCTGCTCGAGCGCGATCTGGTCGTTGAGTGCCTTGCTGAGCAGCTCGTTCACGGTGGTGCCTCGGTGCGGGTTCGGGTGCTGGAGATGACGCGCAGCGTAGGCGGCGAGGTGGCGGGGCCGGCGGTCCGTCAGGCACAGTGCCGCCCCGACGAGGAGCGACCGTGGCCACCGCGCTGAGCGCGTTCGTCGTGCTGTTCCTCGCCGAGCTCGGTGACCGCACCCAGCTGCTGATCGTGTCGCTCGCGGCGCGGCACCGCCCGGCTCCGGTGGTGGGCGGGCTGGCGCTGGGCTACGCGGTGACCAACCTGCTGTCCGTCGCGCTCGGCACGGCGCTCGGGGCAGCCCTGCCGGAGCGGGCGATCGGCGTCGGCGGCGGGCTGCTGTTCCTGGCGTTCGCCGTCTGGACCCTGCGCGGCACCGACGTGGACGAGGACGGCGTGGACGACCGCGACCGCAGCGGCCTCGGGTCGATGCGGCTCGTGCTGGCGTTGGCCGGATCCCTGATGGTGGCTGAGCTCGGCGACAAGTCGATGCTCGCGACCACCACCCTCGCCGCGGGCGGCAACCCGGTCGCCGTGTGGGTCGGTGCCACGGCCGGGGTGATCGCCGCCGGCGGCGTGGGCGTCGCGGCCGGCCGCTTCCTCGCCCGGCGGGTGAGCGACGTCGTGCTGCGCCGGGCGAGCGCGCTGCTGTTCACGGGGTTCGGCGTCGCCCTGCTGGTGCGCGCGCTGTGACGCAGTGACGCTGGTTCGGAGCCGGCGACACATCTGGGATGCGCCATCCGGAAGCCGCCGAGATGTGTCGGATGCGACACATCCGCGCACGCGCGCAGCTTGAGCACCGAGAAGTGGCGGATGCGACACATCTGCGCAACGAGCAGTCTCGGGCGCGTGGAAGTGGCGCGGCCCGCAGCCGGTCAGCGGACGTGGACGACCTCGCCGGAGGTGACCTCGACGCGGCTGCCGTCGCTGCGCTCGACCACCAGCGCGCCGGAGTCCGCGACGTCCACGGCCGTGCCTTCGACGGCGCCGTCGGCGACGGTGGCCGTGACCTGCTGCCCGAGCGTGGCGCAGCGCTGCCGGTACGTCGCCAGCAGCGTGTCGGGGCCCGTGGTCTCCAGCTCGCGCAGCCACGCCTCCAGCGCACGCAGGTAGCCCTGCAGCAGCACCCAGCGGTCGACGTCGCGACCGAGCACGTCGGCGACGCTGGTGGCCCCCTCGACCGGCTCCTGGCCCCGGAAGTCCACGTTGATGCCGGCGCCCAGGACGATGCCCGGCTCGATGGCCTCGGCGAGGATGCCGGCGACCTTCGGGAACGAGCGGTCCGGCGTCTCGAGCAGCACGTCGTTGGGCCACTTCAGCGCGACCCGCAGCCCGAGGCGGCGCATCGCGTCGCCCAGCGCCGTCCCGGCCACCAGCGGCACCAGCGAGCGGTGCTGCTGCAGGGCGGGGATCGTCACGCTCACCAGCAGCGAGGCACCGTCGGGACGGTCCTCCCACACGCGACCCCGACGGCCGCGGCCCTCGGTCTGACGGTCCGCAACGACGACCAGGCCGGGCGGCACGCCGTCCCGCAGCGCGTCCAGCGCGAGGTCGTTGGTGGACCCCGTCTCCTGGTGGTGCTCGACGGTGTGCCAGAACGCCGGGCCGTCGGCGAGCTGCTGCAGGGCGGGCGTCGGAGCTGGCACGTCGGTCCTCGCGTGGGGTCGCCGGGGCCCAGACACTACGCTCTGCGCCCGCTGCCGGAGCCTGCCCGCGCGGCCGCCCGCCCCCGCCGACTCTCCTCGAAGGACCGCCCGTGGCCATGACGACCGCCGAGAAGCTCGAGGAGCTCCGCCAGCGCCGAGCCGTCGCCGAGGGCGAGGGCCGCGAGGCCGCGATCGCCAAGCAGCACGACCGCGGCAAGCTGACCGCGCGCGAGCGCATCGACCTGCTGCTGGACGAGGGCTCGTTCGTCGAGACCGACGCGCTCGCCGTGCACCGCGCGACCGGCTTCGGCATCGAGGACAAGAAGGTCCCCGGCGACGGCGTGGTCACCGGCCACGGCACCGTCGACGGGCGCCCGATCGTCGTGTTCAGCCAGGACTTCACCGCGTTCGGCGGCTCGCTAGGTGAGGTGTTCGCCGAGAAGGTCGTCAAGGTGATGGACCTCGCCGAGCGGATGGGCGTGCCCGTCGTCGGCCTCAACGACTCCGGCGGCGCGCGCATCCAGGAGGGCGTGGTCAGCCTCGGCGGCTACGGCGACATCTTCCTGCGCAACGTCCGCGCCAGCGGTGTCATCCCACAGCTGAGCGTCATCATGGGCCCGTGCGCCGGCGGCGCCGTGTACTCCCCCGCGATCACCGACTTCGTGATCATGGTCGAGGACACCTCGCACATGTTCATCACCGGCCCGGACGTCATCAAGACCGTCACGGGCGAGGACGTCACGTTCGAGGACCTCGGCGGCGCGGTGCGCCACGCCTCCACGTCCGGCGTCGCCCACCTCGCCGCGCCGTCCGAGCAGGACGCGATCGAGGAGGTCAAGATGCTGCTGAGCTTTCTGCCCTCCAACAACCTCGAGACCGCGCCGACGGTGTGGACCGACGACCCCGGCGACCGTCTGATCCCCGAGCTCGACACGTTCATGCCGGACTCGCCCAACGTCCCCTACGACGTGCGCGACGTCATCCGCCAGGTCGTGGACGACGAGGAGTTCGTGGAGGTCCACGACCGCTTCGCGCGCAACATCGTGGTCGGCTTCGCCCGCGTCGAGGGTCGCTCGGTCGGCGTGGTCGCCAACCAGCCGTCCTACCTCGCCGGTGTGCTCGACATCGACTCCTCCGAGAAGGCAGCGCGGTTCGTGCGCACCTGCGACGCGTTCAACGTCCCGATCGTCACGTTCGTGGACGTGCCCGGCTTCATGCCCGGCACCGACCAGGAGCACAACGGCATCATCCGCCGCGGCGCGAAGCTGCTGTACGCCTACGCCGAGGCGACGGTCCCGAAGATCACGATCATCCTGCGCAAGGCGTACGGCGGCGCGTACGACGTCATG
>JBFGFG010000104.1:0-8490 GCA_041579655.1 Nitriliruptoraceae bacterium | reverse complement strand
CTACCCGCACGAGTTCTCGGGCGGCATGCGCCAGCGCGCGATGATCGCGATGGCCATCGCCAACGAGCCGAAGCTGCTGCTGGCCGACGAGCCGACGACCGCGCTCGACGTGACCATCCAGGCGCAGGTCATCGAGGTCATGGAGAAGGCACGTGACGAGACGGGCGCCGCGATGGTGCTGATCACGCACGACCTCGGCCTCGTCGCCGGCGTGTCCGACCGCATCAACGTGATGTACGGCGGCCGCGTGTTCGAGTCAGGTGACACCCGCACGATCTTCTACGACTCGGTCAACCCCTACACGCGCGGGCTGATGTCGTCGATCCCGAAGGCCGAGGCTCGCACGCAGGGTCGGCTCGAGCCGATCCCGGGCTCGCCGCCCTCACCGATCAACTTCCCGTCCGGCTGCGTGTTCCGGCCGCGGTGCCCGCACGTGGAGGCACGCTGCCACGAGGAGGTGCCGACGTTGGTGACGGTCGACGGCACGCACAAGACCCGTTGCCACCTGTGGGACCGGCTGCCGGCGCTCACGCCAGCGACGACCTCGGAGGTCCCGTCGTGACGACCACACCCGAGAGCACCCAGGCGCTCGATCAGACGCAGGGGGCGGCCACGCCGCCGGTGCTTGAGGTCGTCGACCTCGTCAAGCACTACCCGATCCGCGGGGGCTTCTTCCGCGCGACGGTCGGCAACGTGCACGCCGTCGACGGCGTCAGCTTCGAGCTCGGGCAGAACGAGACGCTCGGCATCGTGGGGGAGTCCGGCTGTGGCAAGACCACGCTCGGCCGCACGCTGCTGCGCCTCGTGGAGCCGACCTCCGGCGCGATCCGCTACCGCGGTGAGGACGTCGTCGCGGCGGACAAGGAGCGCATGCGCGAGCTGCGCAAAGAGATGCAGATGGTGTTCCAGGACCCGTTCGCGTCCCTGAACCCGCGCATGCCGATCGGTGACAGCATCGGCGAGCCGATGTACATCCACGGCTCGCCCAAGGACGAGATCCGCGGCCGCGTGGGTGACCTGCTCGCAGCCGTCGGCCTCTCGCCCGAGCACTACAGCCGCTACCCGCACGAGTTCTCCGGCGGCCAGCGCCAGCGCATCGGCATCGCCCGGTCGCTCGCGCTCAACCCGGACGTGGTCGTGCTCGACGAGCCTGTCTCGGCGCTCGACGTCTCGGTCCAGGCCCAGGTGCTGAACCTGCTCGAGGACCTGCAGGAGGAGTTCAACCTCTCCTACCTGTTCATTGCGCACGACCTGTCGGTGGTCCGTCACATCTCCGACCGTGTTGCCGTGATGTACCTCGGCCACATCGTCGAGCTCGCCGACCGCAACGACCTGTACGCCTCGCCGGTGCACCCCTACTCGCAGTCGCTCCTTTCGGCGGTCCCGATCCCGGACCCCGACCTCGAGCGCAGCCGCGAGCGCATCATCCTCGAGGGTGACCTGCCGAGCCCGGCCAACCCGCCGCCCGGCTGCCGGTTCAACACCCGGTGCCCGGTCGTGCAGCCGAAGTGCCGCGAGGAGGTCCCGCAGCTGCTCGAGCACCGTCCTGGGCACTTCGCGGCGTGCCACTACCCGCTCGAGGTCGGAGAGAACGTGCTTGACCGCATCAGTGGCGAGAGCGGCACGCACGCTGCTGCGGGCTGGCCCGTCGAGGCCGCCTCGGAGAGCTGAAACTCAGTCCCTGCGGTGCAGCGCCGTCGGACCTCTGCCAGCTGGCACGGCGTCCAGCGGCGGGGCTGCTGCGCGCATCACGGTGGCCCGCTCGCGCAGCAGCTCGGTGATGGCCTGGTGCTCGCGGAACGACTCCCGTCGATCGACGAGCAGCACGACCCGACGCGGGCCGAGCCGCGCCACGAGCCCCTGCCGGCGATGCGCGCCGACGTGCAGCGCCGCCTCGGGGTCGCTGGCCGACGCTGGTCCGCCCGCGCCACCACCGAGCTGACGTCGGCGCCGGCGGACCGGGACACGCTCCAGCGCGACCACCTCGGTCCACGGCAGGCGATGGCGCCGCAGCACGCACACGCGGGTCACGCCGTCCGCGTCGAGCTCGGCCCGCAGCGGTAGGTCGAGCAGCACCGCGCCGAGGGCGACGACGCCGAGCAGCACGAGCACCAGCGGCACGACACGCAGCCCGTCCCTGAGACCGGGTGCGCCGAGCAGCAGCAGCAGCGGCGGCGTCAGCGCGGACAGCACCAGCCGCACGGCGCTGGAGTGCAGGACGATGGTGGTGGGTGTTGGCATGGGGCGCACGCTACGTCGCCGGGACACCGGCGCGCGCCTCGTCGATCGCGGCGGCCGTGATGTTGCGACCCAACGCCAGCACGCCGAGGAGCATGATCGCCGAGCCCACGAAGAACGGTGCTCGCAGCCCGAAGCGGGCCGCGATCTCGCCGCCAAGCAGCGCGCCGAGTGGGATCGAGCCCCAGCCCAGGAACCGGTAGACGCTGTTCACCCGACCCAGCAGGTGATCCGGGATGATGGACTGTCGCAGCGACACGGTGATGACGTTCCAGACGACCACCGTCACCCCGAACACCACCATCGTGGCCGCGAACACGAGGGCGGACGAGGTCAGGCCCTGGATGACGGGCAGCACGGTCGAGGCGACCAGCGTCAGCCACAGCGCACGCCCTCGCCCCAGACGCGCCACGATCCGGTCCACCACCAGCGATGCTCCGACCGATCCCACGGCGGCTGCGGTCAGCAGCAGGCCGAAGCCCACCTCCTCCAGCTCGAGGATGTTGAGGGCGAACAACGCGAGCACGGCCCCCGACACCATGTTCGTGCCGTTCATCAGCCCGAGCAGGATGGCGAGCGACCGCAGCAGGCGGTGACGGCGCAGCCAGGCCAGGCCCTCACGGATGTCGTCACGCACGCGGGGGCGGTGCGACGTGGGCTCGTCGAGGACCACCTCGGACGCAGGGTCCGCTCCCGGCTCGGCGTCGCCTGCGGCGGCGCCCCCGGGCCGGACCGCGACCCGGCCGACCTTCGCAGCGACCATCGCGAGCAGCCCGGCGGCCACGAGGAACGTGCCGGCGTCGAGCAGGATGGGCAGGGCGGCCGCGGAGGCGAACAACAGCCCGCCCAGCGGCGGGCCGACGAACTGGTTGGCGACGGTCTCGGCTCCCATCTGCAACCCGTTGGCACGCTCGAGCCGGTCGCGTCGCACGACCCGGGGGAGCAGCGCCTGCGCCGAGGTGTCGAACAACACTTCGGCGATGCCGACGCCGAGCGACACGCCGTACAGCAACCAGATGGTGGCAGCGTCCATCAGCACAGCGACGCCGAGCACGCCGAGCAGCGCGAAGCGCACGACGTTGACCGCGACCATCAGGCGGCGCCGGTCCACGCGGTCGGCGAGCGCTCCGGCGTGCAGGGCGAACAGCAGCCACGGCAGCCGTGATGCGACGGCGACACCCGCGAACAACCGGGGATCCTGGGTCAGCGACGCGGCCAGCAGCGGCAACGCGGTCGCGTCGATGCCGTCGCCGACGTTCGAGATCGTCCCGGCGCTCAACAGCAGCCGGAAGTCCCGGCCGAGCGGCTGCCGGCTGTCGGTGCCCCGTGTCATCGCGCCCCCGCATGTCCTGGCAGCGCCCCCCGGCGCGCGCGCATCCAACCGGGTCAGCGTGGCGCCCGCGCGCGGCCGGGTGGTGGTCCGGTGACACGGAGTCAACGGGCACCTACGCTCACCGGACCAGCAGAGGTGGATGGCATGCGCCGTGACGATGAGCTCGACGGTCTCCTCGGACCGCTCGAACAAGACGTGATGGACGCCGTCTGGCGTCTGGGCGAGACCACGGTCAGGGACGTGCACGCCGTGCTCGCCGCTGGTCGCGAGATCGCGTACACGACCGTGATGACCACGATGACGCGCCTGGCCACGAAGGGCCTGCTCCAGCGGGACACCAGCGGCCTCGCCCACGTGTACCGAGCCGTCGTGGCCCGCGAGGACTACGCCCGCTCGACCGTCGGCAGCGTGCTGACCTGGCTGCTGGACCGCTACCCCGAGCCTGCTGCCGCGTACCTCGCCGAGGTCGTCGACGACGTCGACGACGTGACGCTCGAGACCCTCCGCGGGGCAGTCGCTCGCCGCCGCGCCGACGAGCGTTGAGCGATGGGTGACGTCGGGCTTCTGCTGAGCCTCCCGACCGACTCGATCGCGGTCCGGGTGGCCGTCGCGTCGCTGGTCGCGGTGGTGCTCGGGCGTGCGATGCTTCGCTCTGGCCTGCGCGTCCCGCGGGTCCGCGCCGCGGTCGCGATCCTGCCCGGGTTGGCCATCGTGCTGGTGGCGCTCGCGTACGCCCGCAACCCGGCGCTGCCGTCCGTGTGGCGCTCGATCGACAGCAGCGGCGCGCTCACGATCCCGGTCCGGGACACCTACCTGAGCTTCGTCCCGATGACGATGCCGCTGGTGCTCGGGCTGTGGGGCTCGGTCGCCACCACCCGGCTGGTCGTGCGTTGGCGTCGGGCGACCCGGGTGCACCGGTCGCTGACCGAGCTCGCCGACAGCGGCAGCCCAGCGCCCGACGGCGTCGTGGTGCTCGTGGAGCGGCTCGCGGCCGCGCTGCGCCTCACACCCCCGGCCGTGGTGGTCGTGCCCGCCCTCAGCGGTGGCGCAGCGATCGCCGGTGTCCGACGCCCTGTGCTGCTGGTCGACGCGGCGCTGCTGGAGTCGCTCGACCGTTCCGAGCTGGAGGGCGTGCTCGCCCACGAGCTCGCGCACGTCCAGCGACGTGACAACCTCGCGGCGGCCCTGCTCGGCGTGCTGCGTGACATCCTGTTCTTCGTGCCCGGCGGCGCATGGAGCCTCCGTCTGCTGCTGCGCGAACGTGAGCACGCGGCCGACACGGCGGCCGTGGACGTGACCGGTCGTCCGGGCGCGCTCGCGTCGGGCCTGCTGAAGGTCATCGAGGCAGCCTCCGGGCGCGGGGCCGTCGCCTGCGCCTCGCTGCTCAACGAGGGCACGCTGGTCCAGCGTGTCCAGATCCTGTGTGACGAGCGCCCCCCGGCGACGCGCGTGCGTCGCTTCGCCGAGGTCGGCATCGGCGCCGTCACGCTGGCGGGCGCCGTGCTCGCGGCGGTGGCGCTGCCCACGCTCGCAGCAGGCGTCGACCGTGAGCGGGACGCGCTCGGCGTGCTCGTCAGCGACGTGGCCGCACGCACGGACGCGCCGCTCATCGGCCGGGCCGCAGTGTTCCGCGCGTACGACGCCACCGGTGGCGTCACCACCAGCCCGGCAACCGTGCCGGAGGACCAGCCGGCCTCCGCCGCCCTGCTCGAGCTGGACGACCCGGAGGCCGTGGGCCCGATGGCGCTGCGCGCCTGCGCCCTCGAGCGCTCCAGCTGCAACCCCGGTCGCGTCGACGCCCGGCTCAGCCTCTCGCCGCAGCCGATCGTGCGCGTCGACGCCGCGCTGGTGGACCAGTGGCGGCTCGACCCGCTCGTGCGCTCCGACAGCCAAGAGGTGGGCGTGTTCTGGTTCCAGCGCCTGCCGGGCGATGCCTGAGCCGTCTGCCGGTGACCGTCGTGCGTCGCGCTCCTCGGCCCTGCGGTGGAGCGCGGTGGTACCGTCCCAGCCTGCTGCACCCACACCCAGGATCCACGCACCGTGACGATCGCGCTCATCTCCATCCACGTCATCTTCTCGGCGCTGCTGATCCTGCTGATCCTCCTGCACCGTGGGGCGGGCGGCGGTCTGTCGGACATGTTCGGTGGCGGCGGCGCGTCCGCGCAGGGCTCGGCCATCGTCGAGAAGAACCTCGACCGGCTGACGGTCATCGCGGGCGCCGGCTTCACCCTCACGACCATCGTGCTGGGCCTGGTGCTCTGAGGGTCCGGACCGGCCGCGCGCTGGTCCTGCTCGTCCTGCTGCTGGCGGGCTGCGTCGACGACGGCTCATCGCCGGACCCGTCCCCGGACGCCACGGCCCCTGCGGGCCCGGAGGCGTCGGCCGGCACGCTGCGCTGGGCGCTGAGCGCTGACCCGACCTCGCTCGACCCGCGCCTCATCGCGCGTGACGAGGACGCGATCGTCGTCGACGCCCTGTTCGATTCGCTGACACGGCTGACCTCGGTGATGACCGTCCGCGGTGAGCTGGCGCAGCGGTGGGAGTCGACGCCGGACGCCACCTCGTTCACCTTCCACCTCGACCCCGAGGCCCAGTGGCACGACGGCAGCCCCGTCGTCGCGCAGGACGTCGTGCGCGGTCTGCAGCGCGTCGTGGACGGCACGCTCGAGCCGGTGTCGTTGCACGGCCCGCTGCTCGAGCAGGTCGTCGGCTACAGCGTGGCCCGGACCGGGCGGCCGCTGCGCGGCGTGGGTGCGCTCGACGAGCACACGGTGCGCATCGACCTCACGGCCCCGATGCCCGAGCTGCCGAGCCTGCTGGCCCACCCCGCGCTGGCACCCGTGCCGCCAGCAGCGGCGGACGACCCGGCGGCGTTCGGGGAGGCGCCGGTCGGCAACGGTCCGTTCGAGCTGGGGGACCGGTGGGCCCACAACCAGTTCCTGCGCCTGGTGCCGTCCTCATCACACCCAACACCGGACGCCATCGGGGACGTCGTGTTCCGGGTGTACGCCGACGACGAGGACAGGACCGTGCGCTACGCCGACCTGCTCGCCGGCCAGCTGCAGGTCGCGCCGCTCCCGCTGGGTCGACGGGACGAGGCGCTGGCGACCTACGGCAGCGCTCCGATCGGTGGCGGGACCGGCGTCCACGAGGGACTCACCGACACGGTGTCGTTGCTGACGTTCGACACGCGTGTGGAGCCGTTCGACGACGAGCGCTTCCGTCGCGCGGTCTCGTTGCTGGTGGACCGGCCCGGGCTCGCGTCCCGCACCGACGGTGCCCGGCTGCCCGCCGACGCGCTGGTCCCGCCGGGGATCCCCGGGGCCCAGCGCGGCGTGTGTCGCTGGTGCACCCACGACCCGGAGACCGCGGCGACGCTGGTGGCGGCCGTGCTCGCCGAGCGCCCGGTGGACGCGCCGCCGCTGCCGCCGATCGTGATCCAGACCTCCACCGACGGCCTGCACGGCGCGCTCGCCGACCAGCTCTCGGTCGCCCTGCGCGGCTTCGGGCTCTCGGTGCGCATCGTGCGTCCGTCGCCGGCGGGCTACCTGGAGAGCGTCGAGGCGGAGGGCAGCGCAATCGTGCGGCTCGGGTGGTCACCGAGCACGCCGACGCTGGCGGCGTGGACCGAGGACCTGCTCGCCGCCGGTCAGCCGGCAGCCCGCCTGTCGGGGTGGCAGCCGCAGGCGCTGACCGCGCTGCTGGAGCGGGCCCGGAGCTCGGCTGACGCGTCGGTGCGCCGAGCCAGCTGGCAGGAGGTCGAGCGTCTCGCGCTGGACGCTGCCGTGGTGGCGCCGGTGCTGTTCTACCGCCAGGAGGTCGTGGTCGGCGACGGGGTGCGTGGGCTGTCGTTCGATGCGCTCGGCGCTGTCGACCTCGAGCGTGTCCGCCTGGTCCCGGCCGAGCAGGACGAGGCCGCGTGAGGACCCGCGCGCTCGTGCTGGTCGCGGTGCTGCTCGTCGCCGCGGGCTGCGCCTCGCTCGGCGCACCGAGCGCTCCGCCGGTCGCGCGGGGTGGCGCGGCGCTCGGCGTGACACCCGATGCTCCCGCCGAAGCGCCGACCGCACCTACGGGTCACGTCGTGGTCGCCTACCCCGATCCGCCCGCGACGTGGTGGGGGCTCGACGAGGACGACCTCGCGGCGAGCGACCTCGCCTCCCTCTGGATGCTGCCGCTGTACCGCACGGACCCGCTGGGCCGGCTGGTGCCGGCGCTGGCGCAGGACGCGAACGTCGTCGCGCCTGACGCAGAGGTGGAGCCGGCGGACGGCGCCCGATGGGGGGTGCGCATCGTGCTCGCCACGGGGAGCTGGTCCGACGGAGAGCCGGTCACGGCGGCGGACGTCGCCGCCACGGCAGACGCGTTGGCCGCTGCCCGACCCGCCGCGTGGGCCGCGTTCGTACGCGCCGAGGTCGTGGAGCAGGACGTCGTGCTGTGGTTCGACCGCCCGTACGCGTCATGGCCGTGGCTGCTGTCCGTCGCTCCCGGTGTGTTGCCGGCGGCGGTGCTGGAGGTCGACGGCCTCGACGCGTACCTCGACGCCGTCCCGGTCTCGGCGGGTTGGTTCACCGTCGGGGACCAGCAGGAGGGGCTCCGTGTGGAGCTCGCGGCGCATCCGACGTCGCCGCTGGGCGCACCGGGCCTCGCCACGATCGAGCTGCTCGTGGTGCCGGACCACGACGTCGCTCTGGGGCTGCTGGACACGGGTGAGGCCGACGCGGCGGTCGGGTACGTGGCGCTGGACCCGTCAGCGCGGCGGGCGTTGGTGCCCGGCGCGGCCGGCGCCGTCAGCTTCGGTGGCACCCGGTTCGAGCTCGTGTGGGACCAGGACGCCGGCCTGGAGCTCGCGGACCGGCGTGCGGTGCAGCAGCGGCTGGACCCGGGCGCGCTCGTGGGAGGGCTGCTGCGCGACGTCGGCG
>JBFGFG010000103.1:0-8560 GCA_041579655.1 Nitriliruptoraceae bacterium | reverse complement strand
GCCGTCGTCGTCCGGACCGTCGAAGCGCACCGGCTTGCCTGCGGCCTGCAGCACGACCTCGGACCAGCCCTCGCCAGCCGGGTAGCGGGCCAGGTCGGGGTGCTGGACGAGCGCACGTGCGAGCTGTCCGCGGGCCTGCTTCACCGTCGCCGAGGGCATCGAGCGCTCGCCCTGCACGAAGCGGGGCTCGACCAGCCGGGTACGGCCTGGTGCCTCGACGGCGCGTGCGTACTCGCCACCGGTGAGGCACCAGATCAGGCCCGTCGGCGTCAGCTGCTGCGCCAGCAGCTCGCTGAGCTGCGGCCGCCACCACGGCCCGAGGCCTCCGAGGCCGTCCACGACCGTCGCCATCTCGAGCCGGTAGGCGGGGAGGCGGTCGGTCGCTGCGACGAGCCCGCCGAGCGCCGAGACGTACAGCACGTGTCGGTGCCAGCGTCGTCGGTCGGCCCCATCGAGCGAGCCGGGGTCTGCGGCGCGGTGCACGACGCCGTCGTAGCGACGCCACGCGGCGCGCGTGGGCCGTTGCGAGATCAGCGTCTGCTCGTCGAGGGGGCCGAGGTCGTCGCGGTCGCCGAGCGCGTCGAGCAGGGCGCGCTGCGGCTCGGTCGCGGCCTCGCCCCACGACGGCGCACCGCCTCCGGCGACCACGCCCTTGGAGGCAGGCAGCAACGCCAGCCAGCGGCTGCGAGCCACCACGTCAGCGGCGGACGGCGGGCAGCTCGGGGCTCGTGGGGCTCGAGTGGACACTCGCGCGGACGGTCGCGGCGGTCGAGCCGGCGGCGACGATGATGGCGGTGAGCACGAGCACGAGTTCCACGAAACAGTCCTGGTCGAATCCGGACGTCCCGGTCGAGAGACGTTCGTACTCCCTAGACGTTCGGCTTGGTGCGTTGGTTGCACTGCGATGGGTGAGGACGTGTCATCCGTGCGCTGGCCGAGCGCCCGTGACCGCCGGCTGCGCGCGCGGCCGGTGTCTGCGCGCCCGTGCACGCGAGGCGTACCCGCGTCTCTCGTGGGTGGCTCGGGCACGGTCGGTAGCCTCGCCGGTCGCCTGCCGGAGTTCGGTCGGGGACAACAGGACGAGCCATGGTCGACAACCAAGCGGACCGGATCGCGTCGCAGCGCGAGCGCGTCGCGGCGATCGAGGCGTACCTCGACATCCCGGGCAAGCGCGAGCGGCTCGAGGAGCTGCGCGACCAGGCGTCGGCCCCCGGGCTGTGGGATGATCCCGCCGCTGCCCGCGAGGTCACCACGCAGCTGTCGCGCGTCGAGCGCGACATCGAGCGCTACGACACTTTGATCGCGCAGATCGAGGACGTCGAGGCGCTCAACGAGCTCGCGGTCGAGATGGAGGACGCCGACACCGGTCGTGAGGTGCTCGCCGTGCTCGATGCGATGACCGTGGCCGTGGACAAGGTCGAGGTCTCCACCCTGCTCTCGGGCGAGTACGACAGCGGCGACGCGATCGTCTCGATCCAGGCCGGTGAGGGCGGCGTCGACGCGATGGACTTCGCCCAGATGCTGCAGCGCTGCTACACCCGCTGGGCGGAGCGCCAGGGCTACGAGGTCGACGTCTACGAGGAGTCCTTCGGCGACGAGGCCGGGCTGAAGTCCACCTCGTTCGAGGTCCGTGGCGGCGACGCGTACGGCCTGCTGTCCACCGAGCACGGCGTGCACCGCATGCTGCGCAACTCGCCGTTCGACTCGCAGGGTCGGCGCCAGACGTCGTTCGCCGCGCTCGACGTGGTGCCGGTGCTGCCGGACGCCGAGGAGGACGTGGACGTCCCCGACGAGGACCTGCGCGTGGACGTCTACCGCTCCTCGGGCCCCGGTGGTCAGTCGGTCAACACCACCGACTCCGCCGTGCGGCTCACCCACATCCCCACGGGGCTGGTGGTCAGCTGCCAGAACGAGAAGTCCCAGCACCAGAACAAGGCCGCGGCCCTGCGCGTGCTGAAGGTGAAGCTCGCCGAGCTCGAGCGCCAGAAGCGCGAGGACGAGCTCGATGGTCTGCGCGGCGAGCGCAAGAACGTCGGCTTCGGCAGCCAGATCCGCAGCTACTTCATGTACGGCAACCAGATCGCCAAGGACCACCGGTCCAACCACGAGCACGGCAACCCCGCCGCGGTGCTCGATGGCGGCGAGACGTTGGACGGCTTCATCGAGGCCGAGCTGCGTCGTCGCGCCGGCGAAGCGCAGGCAGCTGACTGACGCTCCACAGCAGGCACATGCCCCGGAGGTAGCCTCCGCGGCGCGGCCCCGTCGGTCATCGTCGGCGCCGCGACCGAGCACCAGGACACACCAGTGATCACGCTCAAGAACGTCACGAAGACCTACAAGCGTGGCGAGCTCGGCGAGGTCGTCGCGCTTGACGACGTCTCGATCGAGGTCGCCAAGGGCGAGTTCGTGTTCGTCGTCGGCCCCTCCGGCTCCGGCAAGTCCACGCTGATGAAGCTGCTCACGCGTGAGCAGCTCCCGGACACCGGCGAGGTGTACGTCGCGGGCAAGAACCTCAACACCCTGCGCGCCTGGAAGGTCCCGCACCTGCGCCGTTCGATCGGCTACGTGTTCCAGGACTTCAAGCTGCTGCCGAACAAGACCGTGTACGAGAACGTCGCGTTCGCGCTGCAGGTCATCGGCGCCAACGGCACCAAGATCGAGCGGCGCGTCCCCGAGGTGCTCGAGCTCGTCGGCCTCGAGGACAAGCACGACGCGCTGCCGCACGAGCTGTCCGGTGGACAGCAGCAGCGTGTCTCGGTCGCGCGGGCGTTCGTCAACAGCCCGCGGCTGATGCTGTGCGACGAGCCCACGGGAAACCTCGACCCCAACACGTCGGTCGGGATCATGAAGCTGCTGGACCGGATCAACCGGACCGGCACCACCGTGGTGATGTCCACCCACGACCAGCAGATCGTGGACACGATGCGCCGGCGGGTGATCGAGCTCGAGAACGGCACGGTCATCCGTGACCAGGCGCGCGGCGTGTACGGCTACACCGACTGAGACGCGCCCCCCGCGCCCCCGCGTACCCACGTCCGGAGAACCTGTGAGTCGTTGGACCTACGTCCTCTCCGAGGCCTTCATCGGCCTCGGTCGCAACCTGCTGATGTCCATCGCCGTCATCCTGTCGGTCGCCGTGTCGCTGACGTTGCTGGGCGCTGCCCTGCTGCTGTCGCGCGAGGTGTCGCTGGTGGCCGACGACTGGATCGGGCGGATCGAGGTCTCGATCTTCCTGTGCGACGGGCAGCGCTGCCCCGAGATCACGCCCGAGCAGCAGGCCGAGCTCGAGTCGCAGCTCGAGGCCGAGCCGGTGGTGCAGTCGGTCGCGTTCGAGTCCAAGGAGCAGGCCTACACCCGCTTCGTGGAGCTGTTCGACAACCAGCCCGACCTCATCGCGACCCTCGACGAGGGCGTGCTGCCCGCGTCGTTCCGCGTGAAGCTGACCGACCCCGAGCGCTTCGCCGTCATCGCGGACCGCTTCGACGCCTTCCCCGGCGTGGAGGCGAGCGTCGACCCGCGTGAGGTGCTCGACCGACTGCTCAACGCGCTGAACCTCGTGCGCTACGGCGCGGTGCTCATCGCGCTGGTGCAGCTCGTGGCTGGTGCGGTGCTGATCGCCAACACCATCCGCGTGGCGGCGTTCGCGCGCCGCGAGCAGACCTCGGTGATGAAGCTGGTGGGTGCCTCCAACTGGTACATCCGCCTGCCGTTCCTGCTCGAGGGTGTGCTCGAGGGGCTGATCGGTGGCGCGGTGGCGACCGCGTTGCTGCGGATCTTCTACCCGATCACCAAGGACGAGCTGCTGAGCGTGGTGCAGTTCGTGCCGTTCATCGGTGTCGAGGAGGTCTGGGCCGTCGGTGCGCAGATCACCCTGCTCGGCGTCGCGATCGCCGTCGTCTCGTCGCTGCTCTCGCTCCAGCGGTCGCTGGACGTCTGACGCGTCTTGCTGACCGCACGTCTGCACGGTTGATGGCGCCCAGCGCTTGAGGAACGGCAGCTGCGTGCCGACGTTGCAGGTGTGGCATGTGTGACGGATGGTGCGCATGTTGCGTATGTTGCTCGTGGGGCTACGGTTCCGTGGCCCTTCCTGATCGTCCCACACGCCCTCTCTGACCCGCTGGAGCTCCCCGTGCAGCTGCGCCCGTTGCGCCGCAAGCTCGCCGTCGTGCTGTCGGCCGGTCTCGTCATGGGGATGCTCGGTGGAACGGTGGCCGCGTCCGCGACCGTGGACGAGCTGCGTGACGAGATCAGCGACACGCGCTCGCAGATCGACTCTGCGAAGGACGAGCTCAACGAGACGCGTGAGCAGCTCGGCACGGTCGCGGACCAGGTCCGCGCCGCCGACAGCACGCTCGCCGAGCTGAGCACCGAGCTCGCGACCATCGAGCGGCAGCTGCTCGCAGCCCAGGCGGACGCCGAAGCCGCGGCCGAGCGCACCGCGCAGGCCCGCGCCGACCTCGCGCTGCTCGACGCCGAGCTGCGTGCCGCCGAGGAGTACCTCGCCGAGCACCAGCAGATCCTGTCCGACCGGGTCGTCTCCACCTTCATGTACGGCAGCGTCAGCTACGCCGACGTGGTGGTCGAGTCCGAGTCGGTCACCGACTTCATGAACACGACGTTCTACCTGCGCACCGTGCTGCTCAACGACAAGTCCGTGGTGGACGACGTCGCCGAGCTCAAGGCGCAGCTCGTCGAGGCGCGCACCGAGGCCGACCGCCTCCGTGAGGTCGTCGAGGCCGAGCAGCGCGCGGCGGACGCCGCCAAGGACGAGCTCGCCAGCCTCGCAGCCGCGCAGGAGCGCGCGACCGCGGCCGCCGCCTCCGAGCGCGCCAAGCGGGCCAACCTCCACCGTCAGCTCGAGATCGCCGAGGCCGCGACCGAGGCCGAGATCGCCGAGCTCGCCGCGGAGTCCGCAGCGCTCGAGAAGAAGCTGCGCAAGGCGCGCTGGCGCGCGGGCGCACCCGGCTCGGGCTCGTGGGTGTGGCCGACCAGCGGCACGATCACCTCGAACTACGGCTACCGGACCCACCCGATCTACGGCTCGCGTCGTCTGCACGCGGGCGTGGACATCGGCGCGGGCTACGGCACGACGATCGTGGCGGCGAACGAGGGCAAGGTCGTCTCGGCCTACTGCACCGGTGGTGGCTACGGCTGCCGCATCGTGATCGACCACGGTGGCGGCATGGCGAGCCTGTACGCGCACCAGTCGAGCTTCGCGGTCTCGGAGGGCACCATCGTGTCCGCCGGACAGACCATCGGCTACGTCGGCTCGACCGGCGCATCCACCGGGCCGCACCTGCACTTCGAGATCCGCCGCAACGGTGTCCCCGAGAACCCGATGCAGCACTACTGAGCGGGTCCACTGACCGGGTCTGATGGTCTGCCACGGCGTGTACGGTCCGCCGCATGGGAAAGACCAAGAAGAAGACCGGTGAGAGCGCAGACGGCACCAAGCTGATCGCGCAGAACCGGCGTGCCCGCTTCGACTACCACCTCGAGGACCGCTTCGAGGCTGGCATCCAGCTCGTGGGCACCGAGGTCAAGTCCCTGCGCGACGGCAAGGCCAGCCTCGTGGAGGCCTGGGTCAAGATCGACCAGCAGGGCCAGGCGTGGCTGATGCAGGCCAACATCGCCGAGTACGACCACGGCAACCGCAACAACCACGACCCCGTGCGCGAGCGCAAGCTGCTGCTGCACCGGCTCGAGATCGACCGCCTCGGCAAGATGGTGGCGACCAAGGGCGTCTCGCTGATCCCCACGCGGCTGTACTTCAAGAACGGTCGCGCCAAGCTCGAGTTCGCGATCGCCAAGGGCAAGAACGTCGCGGACAAGCGCGAGGCCTCCAAGGAGCGCACCGCCAAGCGCGAGATCGACCGCGCCCTCAAGAACCGCGGCTGAGCACGGCTGACGCGCCGCGCAGGCGCGCCGTCCCGCGATCAGAGGAGGTTCGATCTCCGCACCCTCGCGGAGTTCGTCCACCTCGCATGACCGCGTGGTCTGAACTCCGTACGGGTGCGGAGTTCAGACCCGGCCGACGCCACGCGCGAGGCGCGTGCCGGTGCATGACGAACGCCACCCCAGCGGGGGTGGCGTTCGACGTGTGGTGCGTGTGGGTCACTCGACCGTGACGTCACCGAGGTCGATCGTGGTGCAGTCCTCGGCGACCTGCGAGAAGTCCGCGTCGCCGCCGCAGAGCACGAGGCTGGCGGCGTACGTGCCCGCGTCAGCCTCGACCGTGAGGGCGAAGCCGTCGTTGGACAGGCGCGAGCTGGCGACGGACTCACCGTCGAGCAGCAGGGAGGCCGACGGGATGGCCGCGAAGTCCATGATGCTCATGTCGTCGAGCAGGCCGTTGACGAAGGTGACGCCACCGCTCGCGCCGGTGCTGACCGAGTAGTTCGAGTGGGCGACACCGCCGTTGATGCCGGCGTCGGGCAGCGCGGAGGTCGCGACGGCCCAGGTCAGGACCCCGTCGGCGTACGAGCCGTCGATCGGCGACGACGAGCACTCGTTGACGCCCGTGTCCGGGTTCGGGGTGCAGCTCTGGGCGCCGAACTCGAGGCCACCGTCGAGGGTTGCCGTCGCGGTCAGCTCCATCGACTCGGTGCCGATCGTGGGGGTGATCTCGACGGCGAAGCCCTGCGGGAAGTAGCCGGTGGCCGGGTTGGCGTCGCCGAGGGTGACCTCGAGGGCCACGACGCCCTGCTCCGGGAAGCTCACGTGGTACTCGGCGAGGTCGAAGCCGAGCCCGGAGCCGGTCGCGTCGTCGGGGGCGTCGGAACCGATGTGGATGCGGCCGAGCTCCTCGGCGAGCGTGCCCTCGACCGCGATGGTCGAGCCGTCCACGGTGACGGTGGTGCCGTCGGCGACGGGGGAGGCAGCCACGGCGGCGACGGCGAGGGCAGCAGCGCCGGAGGCGGCGAGCAGGGTACGGAGGGAGCGCTTCATGGGAGGGTTCCAGATCAGGGTTGGTTCGAGGTCTCATGTGGGGTTTCGCCGCCGGTGCCCGCAATCCCTGCCGGACTGCTCGCCGGGGCGCCGGATGATCAATGACAGGATGACAAGCCGCCCGCGTGGCGTTACGTTGTCAGACCCCCTCGGGGGATTGACAACTGCACAGCGCCGATGCACACACCCAACACGGGGCTGACCTGGTTTCGACCGTGATCAGTCCGGCGTAGGGGGAGCGTGTCGAGGACCCAGGGTGACCTCGTTAAAGAACCCTTGGAACCATATATCTGCCGACACTGATCTGGCACTGGCGGCCTAATAGGCCCCACGTCACGCCTCTGACGCCTCTAGGGGGGTCGTGACGACATCAGAGGCTTCTTGGTGAACCAGCGGGCAGCCAGCTGGGGATCGACAACTGAAGCTGCTAGGGATGAGGAGGTCGTTTGATCTCGGAGCGCCTCACCCGAAACCAATCCGAAGATCTACACACGTAGAGCCCACAGCGTCGGGGTCGCGGGACCGGGGTTCGACTCCCCGCAGCTCCACTGCCCCAGCCAGCATCGAGACGTCATGTTCGCATGGCGTGCCGAGATGGCGAGGGCCTCGCATCGTGCACCGTCGAGCAGCCAAGAAGGGTTGCGAGACGGTCTGGGACCCACCGACCGCCGCCGCAAGGGCGACGGCACGGCGCCCGGACGCACGAGCACCACGTCGGCGCACGCGTCAAGCAAGGACCCCGCCATCGGCGGGGTCCTTCGCATGTCCGGACGCTCTCGGGCCGAGCGGCCGCATCCGTGCGTCGTGGCCGCACGTGCGTGCGCTCATGACGCACGCGGGGGTGACGCAGAGCGGTCGGCTCAAGGTCGGGGGAGGGGCGTGCCGATGCATCGGACATGGCCAGCCTGCGAGGTCGAGAAGGACCGAGCGGGACGGCGACGGGACGAAGGCTCCGGCAAGCGGGGCGTGAGCACCGACGTCTCGGTCGCGAGCGGACGGGTGGCGGCCCGTCCGAGCGCAACACTGATGGTGCGCGCGAAGCGTGACGCCGAGACGATGACGCCAGCGCCGGGGGGCCTTGGCGTCATCGTCATGCCCGCTCGTGCTGCGCCGCGCTCGCCGTGGTCAGGTAGGGGCCGGCGAGCTCGAGCACGCTCGCGGGGACCGCGGCGTCGACGGCGGACCACCAGCGCTCCACCGCACGTGTGCCGGCGCGACGGCGTGCGCTCTCGAACGGCACCATCGCGAGCGCCTGCGGGTCGGCGTCGACGAGCGCCAGCACGTAGAAGCGCCCGCCGTCGTCGAGCGAGCGCACCGCGCCGGATCGCTCGACGGACGGCAGGGCGAGCAGCTCGCACACCCGGACACGCACGAGGTCGCGCGCGACGGTCGGCTGCATGCCCTGGTCGACGAGCTCCTCGGCGGTCGCGACCAGCGCCTCCACCCGAGGGTCGAGCGGTGCGGGCGCAGGCGGGAGGGACGGTTCGCGCGGTTCGCGGGACGGCCGCGACGGGTCGATGCGACGGTGCGGGATGCCGTGCAGGTCGACCATGATCTGCACGTCACCGGTCGGCTCCACGGCGGCCGGGTTCTCGCCGCCCAGCGACAGCAG
>JBFGFG010000102.1:0-8563 GCA_041579655.1 Nitriliruptoraceae bacterium | reverse complement strand
GGGTTCACCGACGCCGCCGGTCACTCGTTGGTCGCCGCGTCGAATCGTGACGGCCGGATCACGATCGCGGTGGTGCTGGACTCCGCGACGCCGGGCGCCCGCTTCGAGGACGCCGGACGCCTGCTCGACCACGCCGCGCTGTTCGCGTCGTTGCCCTCGCTGGAGCCCGTCGCGCTCGGCTGCCCGGGTCGTTCGGTGCTGCTGCTGCCGGACGCCACCTCGGTCGTGGTGCCGCTGGACGACGTCGCGCTGGTGTCGGTGCCGTGGCCGCCGCTGCGCTGCCCCACCAGCGCCGAGCTGATCGTCACGCCGACGCTGCAGCGCCTCCCGCTGGTCCCCGTCCGGATCGACGTGACGGACGAGGAGCTGGCTGCTCCGACGTCGCCGGACGCCGAGCTCGGGCGCTGGCTGGCGGGTCTGGTGCAGGACGCGATGCGGGCGGTGCCGCCCGCTGCGCTCGTGGGCGCTGGAAGCTGACCGATGGTGGAGCAAGAGGCCCTGTCGGCGCGCGCTCGACGTGTAGTGTCGGCCGTCAACGGAGGTGGACAGTGATCGAGCTCGAGCTGGTCGGCGTACGCGTCGAGCTGCCTGCGAACCAGCCGATCGTGCTGCTGCGCGAGCGCAACGGCACGCGGTACCTGCCGATCTGGATCGGGGCGCCAGAGGCGACCGCGATCGCGTTCGCGCTGCAGGGCGTCGAGACGCCGCGTCCGCTGACCCACGACCTGTTCGTGGACGTGATGGAGGCCCTCGGAGCATCGCTGCAGGCCGTGCACGTGACGCGCCTCGAGGAGGGCACGTTCTTCGCCGAGCTCCACCTGGTCAAGGACGGCGTCACCACGATCGTCAGCGCCCGGCCGAGCGACGCGATCGCGCTGGCCAGCCGTCTCGAGGACATCCCGATCCTGGGCGCCGAGGCGGTCATGGAGGAGGCAGGGCTCGAGATCGACGAGGACGAGACCGAGCAGGCCAGCCCGTCCGGCGACCCCGAGGACGAGGTCCGTCAGTTCCGTCAGTTCCTCGACGAGGTCGATCCCGGCGACTTCGAGCTGCCGGGCTGAGTGGAGCGTCGTCGGCGCTGACAGCGTCGAGCCGGCCCCAGCACCGTGCGGCCGCTCCCCGAACTGGGTCGTGGGGCGCACACCCGGAACATCCGCTCCACCAACCCGTTGACGGCTCGGCCGCTCGGTCCGTAGCCTGCTTGTAGTTCCACGCGTGGGACTTGTCCATGAAGGCGGACGGCAGATCCGCCTGAGGGGACGCGCGCGGACCGGTGGTCGGCAGACCCCCCGGACCTCGTCCCCACGCGCTGGCGCTGGCAGCGCCCGTCCGCGGGCGACGAACCGGGGACCCTCGCGGGTCGGTGGAGGCACGAGATGGGCAACGACGACGGTCAGCTTCGCATGCGCTTCGACGAGGACGAGGCGGTCGGGTACCGCGGTCCGGTCGTCACGAAGATCGTGGGCATCACCTACCGCCAGCTCGACTACTGGGACCGCACCGAGCTCGTCCAGCCGACCGTGCGGGGGGCCAGCGGCTCCGGGACGCAGCGGCTGTACTCGTTCGACGACGTCGTGGCGCTGAAGGTCGTCAAGCGGCTGACGGACACCGGCGTGTCGCTGCAGAAGATCCGCAAGGCCATCGACGAGCTGCGCGCCCGTGGGCGCGGCCTGGCCGACTCGACGCTGGTCAGCGACGGCGTGGGTGTGTACGCGGTCGAGGACGGCGAGGCGCTGATCGACCTGCTGCGCAAGGGTCAGGGCGTGTTCGCGATCTCGGTCGCTCCGGTGATCGACGAGCTGCGCGGCGAGGTCACGGCCTTCCCGAGCGAGCGCGTCAGCGACCTCGAGGGCGAGGTCGTCGACGGCGGCACCCCGGACGTGGCCGTCGTCGCCGGCTGAGCGAGACACCAACGACGTCGGTGGCTGCGGTCACCACAGGCCCGCGAGCTCACGGTCCACGGCATCCACCAGCGGCCCGTCCTCTGCGACCGGGCCGCTCGGCGTTTCCGGCACGGTGGCTGCGCGGCTCACGCCGACCTCCATCAGGTGGCGCAGCGGGGCCAGGAAGCGGCTGACCTGCGCGCTGGCATCCCGTGCGTCGCGAGGTCCGTGCCCTGACGGGTAGCGGGTCGGGTAGCTCACGTGCAGCTGGTCGCGTGCGCGCGTCACCGCGACGTAGGTCAGCCGGCGTTCCTCGTCGAGGTCCTCGCTGCGTCGCGCGGCGAGGTCGCTCGGCAGGTTGCCGTCCGCAGCGTGGATGAGGTGCACCACGTCCCACTCGCCGCCCTTCGCCGAGTGGATCGTCGAGAGCGTCAGCCACTCCTCGTCCACGCCTCCCGGCTCGACGGCGCCGACCACGTCGGGCCTGTCCAGCGCGAGGTCCGCGAGCAGGTCGCGGCGGCGGGTGTAGCCGGCAGCGGCCGCGGCGAGCTCAGCGAGGTCGGCCACGCGCGCTGCGGCGTCCCGGTGGCGCCGGGGGAGCGTCTGCTCGAGCAGGCCGAGCACGGCGTCCACCTGCACCGCGGGTGGCGGCTCGGAGTCCTCGTCGCCGGCGCTGGCCGCCAGCGCCGCGCGCAGCAGGGTGAGGTCCTTCGGGTCGCCCGGTAGCGGGTCGCTCGACGCGCTCGGGTCGGTGTGCTGCAGGAACCGCGCCACCGGTCCGGGCGTGAGCGTCCGGTCGCCGACACCGAGGCTCGTGGCGATCCGTCGTGCGGCCACCGGGCCGACCCCACGCAGCGAGCGCAGCGTGCGTTGCCAGGCGACCTCGTCGTGGGGGCTGTCGAGCAGCCGCAGCACCGCGATCAGGTCACGCACGTGCGCGGTGTCGAGGTACTTCAGGCCGCCGAACTTCCGGTACGGGACGTCCCGCCGGGCGAGCTCGAGCTCGATGCGGTCGGCGTGGTGTCCCGTGCGGAACAGCACCACCTGCTCCTGCAGCGGCGTCCCGTGCTCGCGGGCGGCGAGCACCCGGTCGACCACCAGCGTCGCCTCGTCGCCGGGGTCGAGGCACTGCGTGAGCGTGGGCGCCTGACCTGGCCGGTCGTCGTCGACCAGCGGGGGCCGGTCGGGCGCGACCGGTGCGCCCACGGCGTTGGCCACGGCCAGCACGCTCGCCGGACAGCGGAAGGAGCGTGAGAGGTCGATGGTGACCACGTCGTCGAACCGCTCGTGCAGACGGCGGATGCCGCGGCCATCGCCGGCACGGAAGCCGTAGATCGCCTGCAGCTCGTCGCCGACCACCGTGAGCTCAGCGCCGCCGCTGGTGAGCAGCCCCAGCAGGTCGAGCTGGATCGGGTCGACGTCCTGGACCTCGTCCACCAGCACGTGGTCGAGCTGGGAGGTGAGGCGGGGACCGACGACGTCGTGCGCCAGCAGCGCCCGCAGGTGCAGCTGCAGGTCGTCGAGGTCCAGCACGCCGGAGCGGCGCTTGGCGGCGGTGAACGCGTCGAAGCAGCGCCCGAGCGCGACCCGGTGCTTGGCGACCCACGGGAAGCGGTCCGTGAGCACCTCGTCGAGCGGCTCGCCCGCCGTCACGCAGCGCGACAGCACGTCCACCAGCGTCCCTGCGCTCGGGGCCCGCTCGTCGCCGGCCGCAAGGTCGAGCTCAGCCCGCACGAGCCCCATCAGGTCCACGGCGTCGGCGCGGTCCAGCACGCTGAAGCTCGGAGCCAGCCCGAGCTCGCCGCCGTACGCGCGCAACGAGTGGACAGCCAGCCGGTGGAAGGTGCCACCCCCCACGCGTCGCGCCCTGCGGTCGGGGACCATCGCGCCGACACGGTCGAGCAGCTCGGACGCCGCGCGGCGCGTGAAGGTCAGCAGCAGGATGCGCTCGGCCGGCACGCCCTCGTCCAGCAGCGCTGCCGTGCGGGCAGCCAGGGTGCGCGTCTTGCCCGACCCGGCACCGGCCGCGATCAGCAGCGGCGCGCCGCGGTGGGCGACGGCTGCCCGCTGGGCAGCGGTCAGCCCCGCCAGCCACGCCCGTTCGTGGTCATCGTCGGTCGTCGCGCCCGGGTGGGCGATGGTCGCGGTGGTGGCGCTGGCCACAGCACATCCGTTCGGTCGAACGTTTGTACTGTGCCATGTCGGCTCGGCTTCCGCCAGCGCTCAGCAGTGCCGGACCGGGAGGAGATCGCCGCAACGACGTCGAAGAAGCCAGCGACCGATCCCTGATCCTCACCGGAGCTCCGCTGTGCGCCACGCCCTGACCGTCCCGCTCGCCCTCGCCCTCGCGGCAGGTTCTCTCGCGTTCAGCGACCCGATCGTGGCGCCCGACGCGGACGAGAGCTGCACCGTGATCCGTGGCGGTGAGACCGCGACCGAGGACGACGACATCCTCGCGTGCCGTGCAGATGTCTGGTTCCACGACGCCGGCGCGAAGGTCGGCAACGTGCAGAACGCGAACGACATGCTCGCCAGCTGGGACGGCACGGCGCCGGACACATCGGTGGCCGGCGGTGCCGGCGGCGGCGTGGTGGCGACCAGCGTGTCGCACCAGTTCGTGGAGCCGCACGACCCCAAGGCCGGCTTCGCCGCGGCCGGCACGTACGAGGGCGCGATCGAGGATGTCGCGGTCGAGATGTACCTGTTCCCGCCGGCGGGGATGGCGCAGAGCGAGACGAGCTTCCGCGTCGACGCCCAGCTGCTCATCGACGGGCACCCGATCGCCTCGCTCGCGGACGTCACCGTGCCGATGGAGACCGCCGGGGACGCGGTCCAGCGCATCCGCTTCGCGTTCACCGACCTCTCCGACATCTCCGAGCTGTACGGCATCGACCTGGCCGCGTCGCACGACGTGGAGCTGCGTGTCCACGGCACCGGTGCGGCCACGAGCGGTGCCGTGTTCGTGTACGACAGCACCGAGGTCCCCGCCGGGATGGTCATCAACCCGCCGGCGGCGCTGCTGGCCGAGCTCGGCTGACACACCGGCCCATCCACGTCCGTGCCCGCCGCCTCGCGGCGGCCACGCGTGTGTGTTCAGCGTCGCAGCCAGCCGTCCAGCACGCGCGTGAGCGGCGGCATCACCAGCCAGGTCAGCACCGCCACGCCGAGCACGTTGCCGGCCAGCGTCATCAGCGCGCGTGGAAGGTCAGGGGCGACGCTGCGCAGCACGAGGCCCAGCAGCAGCGCCGTGGGGTACAGCGCCGCGAGCACCACCAGCGCCTGCTTCCAGCGTCGGACGGGGCTCGCGCCACCGCCGGCGAACCAGCCCGCGAAGCCGCCCACGACGTTGAGCGTGCGGTCGCCCTCGACGAGATGCTCGAGCGTGGCCAGCGCCGTGCGACGCTCGTCGGACGCCAGCCACCGCTCGAGGTCCGGTCGGGTCGCGAACGACAGCACCACCACGGTCTCGTCCTGCACACCCGGGACCGGCTGGAACAGCTCTGAGCGCAGGAAGCCGGGGAAGCGGTCGAGCTCGGTGACCAGCTGGTCGTGACGCTGGCGGTACTCGTCGTGGGCCCCGTCCCGCACCAGCACCGAGCTGACCGCGGTCACCGGGTCACGGTCGACCGCCACGGCGAGCCGCTGCTCACGCGCGGGGCCGGCGATCAGATCGGCGCCGCTCTCCATCACGGCCGCACGTTCGGGCGAGGCCAGCCACCGCTCCAGGGAGTCGGCGCTGGTGAACCGGTACACCACGCCCCAGTCGTCGGGCTGGCGATCGTCGGGCTCGGTGATCTGCAGCGCGACGAAGCCCGGCGCACGTCGCGCCGCCACCTCGAGCTCGCGCAGCCACCGTTCGAACGCCTTGCGGCGCCCCGGCATGGCGCGGCGCGTGACCACCACCAGCGGCGACTCCCGCCCCCCGTCGTCGGAGCGGTCGGCGATGCGGCTCACGCCGAGTCCTGCGTGGTCATCGTCGTACCGATCGTTCGTGTGGCGGCTGCGTGGCGGCTCAGAGCCGTTCGCGCAGCCAGGCGAGGTCACGGGCGTGGCCGTCGTCGTCGCTGGGCGTCTCCAGCACGAGGTCGCCGTCGTGGTCACGCACGACCTGCACCAGCTCGTCGGGGTCGATCTTGCCGGCGCCGAGGTTCGCGTGCCGGTCCCGACCCGACCCCGCAGCGTCGCGGCTGTCGTTGAGGTGCAGCAGGTCGATGCGACCGGTGACGTCACGGAAGCGCTGCACGGAGTCGAGCGTGGGCTCGCCGGCCGCGTGGGTGTGGCAGGTGTCCAGCACGAACCCGACCTCGACGTTGGTCACCCCGGCGATGCCATCCCACAGCCGTGCGACGTCGTCGAGGTAGCGGGCCATGGCGTTGTCGCCGCCGGCGGTGTTCTCGATGAGGATCGGGACGTCGGTCTCGATCGACTCCAGCGCCTTGCGCCAGCTGCGCACGCCCTCCGCCGGGTCGCCGTTCGCGCCGACGTGGCCGCCGTGCACGACCACCCCGAGCGCGCCGATCGCAGCCGCGCCGTCGCAGGTCTGCTGGATCGTCTTTCGGCTGGGGTGCCGCACGCGCGGGTTCGGCGACGCGGGGTTCATCACGAAGGGTGAGTGGACGTACACCCGCACCGACGAGGCGCGCAGCTGCTCGGCGTCCTCACGCTCGGGCGGCTTCTTCCAGGACTGCATGTCCGTCAGGGACAGCTGGATGACCTCGAGGCCGAGCCGCTCGGCATCGGCCAGCGGGGTCTCGGTCGAGACGTGGGCACCGAGTCGCACGGATGGGTCCTGACGGTCGCGGGGCACCAGCGAACCACGTCACACGGGTGCCGGCGCGGCCGGCTGCCGCGCGTCAGAGGCGGACGTCCCAGACCAGCACCCGCAGCGGCGCCGCGGCCTCCTCGAAGGCCTGCTCGACGCGGGCGGCCTCGTCCAGCAGCTGCGGGAGCGTCGGCACAGCCGCGTGCATCTCCTCGATGACGTCGGCGGGCACGTGACGGGTCCGTGCCGCGTCGCGGGCCAGCAGCGTGGACAGCGGCACGTCCGGCATCCGGCCCAGCACGACGGTCTCGATCGCGCAGCGCGACGCGAGCTCGTACCACCGCTGGCGGTGCGACGACACGAGGTTGGTGGCGTCCAGCGCGACCGTGCCGGTCGAGCTGCTGATCGCCTGCTCGGTGAGCGCGTAGGTGGCATCGCGCTCGGCGGGGTCGAGGCCGTGGGCCGCGCGCAGCGCGTCGGTCGACACCACGCCGTCGACGAGACCCGCCTCGGTGAGCCGCGCGAGCAGCCGTGACTTGCCGGACGCTGCGGGACCGACCGGCAGCAGCAGCCGACGGCCCGTGCCGGGCAGGGCGCTGCCACGGTGCAGCAGCGGGCGGGTCAGGCTGGTGGGGCTGCGTGGGTGCACGGTGGCTCCTGGTCGAGGTGGTGGGTACCCGGATTCGGGCGAGGTGGCACGTCACCCGCACGCCCGACGCAGCTCTGGCGACGGCGGTTGGTCGCGCCCGTCCGGCCGGTGCCGGCCGGACCGGGAGCCGGCTCGCTGGGTACCGTCCTGCCATGGACAACGCCCGGTTCGACCGACGTCGGCCGGCGCGTGCGCTGGCCGTGCTGGGGATGGTGCTCGGCCTCGTGCTCGGCGCGAGCGCGACGCCGGCGCTGGCCGCCACCGACACGTTCCGCACGGACCAGTGGGGCCTGGACGTCATCGGCGCGGCGTCCGCGTGGCAGCGCGGCCAGGGTGCCGGCGTGGTGATCGCGATCGTCGACAGCGGCGTGGACCTCAAGCACAACGACCTCGCCGCCAACCTCGTGCCCGGCCGGGACTTCGTGGACGACGACGCCACGCCGCAGGACGGCTACGGGCACGGCACGCACGTCGCGGGCATCGCGGCGGCGGTCGCTGACAACGGTCGCGGGGTGGCGGGCGTCGCACCGAAGGCGAAGATCATGCCGGTGCGGGTGCTGGACGACGAGGGGCGCGGCACGGCGTCGGACGTCGAGGCCGGCATCCGGTGGGCCGTCGACAACGGCGCGGACGTGATCAACCTCTCGCTCGGAGCCACAGCGCAGCAGGTGTTCGGACCCGGCTTCAGCGACGCCGTCGAGTACGCGTGGGCGCGTGGTGCCGTCGTGGTGGTGGCTGCCGGCAACGACTTCGTGCTCTCCAGCGGGTTCCGTGACGAGCCGGCGATCGTGGTCAGCGCCACCACGCGCGGCGACCGGGAGCCGGACTACTCCAGCGGCGTGGGCAGCGCCCGGTGGGGCCTCGCCGCACCCGGCGGCGGCTGCGAGCTGCTCACCTGCAGCCAGCGCGACGACGTGTTCTCGACGTACTGGCAGGGCGGGAAGCCGAACGTGTACGCGTACCTGCAGGGCACCTCGATGGCTGCGCCGCACGTCGCGGGCGCGGCCGCGGTGCTGCTGTCGCTGGGGCAGACCCCGCAGCAGACCGTCGACCGTCTGCTGAGCACCGCGAAGGACCTCGGCTCCAGCGGCCGCGACAGCACGTACGGATCCGGTCGCCTCGACCTCGCCAGGGCCACTGCAGGCCTCGGCGGCACCGGCGGCGGCAGCACCACGCCGACGCCGACGCCGAAGCCCGCCGTGCCGACGCCGGCACCGAGCACGCCGCCGACGTCGAGCGGTGGCTCCGGCGGCTCGTCGGCTGGCAGCT
>JBFGFG010000101.1:0-8624 GCA_041579655.1 Nitriliruptoraceae bacterium | reverse complement strand
GGCAGCCGCGGTCTCGGGCGAGGACGGCGCGGCGGACCGCGGCGGGGATGGCGTCGGTGGCCTTGAGCTCGGCGAGGGGGCGGGCGCCGTCGGTGAGCTGGATCAGCAGATCGGCGTTGGATGCCAGCGCGTCCGTCAGGCGGGCCGACAAGGTTGGGGTGTGGCGGCCGCCCGTTACCCGGAGCAGGTGGGCGAAGCGGTCCTCAGTGGCGTTGGCGAGGTCCACGATCACCGTCATGCTCGGGCGTGCCGGACCCGCCGGACTGGAGGTCGCGCGGTCCGCAGCCTCGCTGTCGCCGTTGTCGCCGGTGGCAGTGGTGTTCGGGGTGTCGCCCGGGGTTGTGCCGGTGAGGGATTCCTCGGCCATCGCGACCAGGGCGTGGGCGCGTTGTTGGCGGACCGGGGTGGGGTCGTTGGGGTCAACACGGTCGTGGAGCGAGGTGGCGACCGTGGTGAGGCCGAGCTTGTCGAGCTCGGCGCGCAGGACGCCGCCGCCGTCGAAGTCCTGCTGGATGTTCAACGACACACCGTCCGTGGCACGGCGTTCCTGACGGTCGGCCCAGCCGGGGGCGCGCAGCTGGTCGACCATCGACTCGATGTCGCTGGTCCAGGCGTGGACGCGGCCCTGCTCGGACAGACGGGCCGCGTGGTTCGCGGCGTGGGTGTCGAAGCGGGCAAGGACGCCGCCGTTCATCTTGCGGGTCGCGCGCACGAACGTGGCGACGTCGTCGAGGGTGAGCACGCCCTGACGCAGGAGGGCGGCGACCTCGGGGATGGCGTGGATGCGGTCCGCGACCTGCTCGATCGCCGCGACCAGCCACCACGGCAGGCGTTGCGTGAGCGTCATCCATTCCGAGCCGCGCATCCCGACGGCGGCCTCGGTGCCGCCCCACGCGCGGGCCTCCATCACGAGGTCGAGGAGGCGTTCCATGCCGGCGGACAGCTCACCGGCGACCTCGGCGATGCTGGCAAGGGGTGACTGGCCACCGCGGGGGTGGTCGTCGTGGGGGCCGTCGAAGGCGGAGTCTGAGTGCATGGGTCCACCCTACGGAGAGGGTGTGACAGTCACTGAGGACCGCGCCGGTCTGGCCCTGCCGGTCAGGCGTCGATGTGGAGGATCGCCTTGATCGCGGTGCGCTGGTCCATCGCCTCGTAGGCGCCGGCGAGCTCGCCGAGCTCGAACACGTGGGATGCGATCGCCGACACGTCCAGCGAGCCGTCACAGACCTGCGGGCCGACCTCGTCCATGTAGGCACGGACTGGGGCGACGCCTGCGCGCAGGGCGGCGTTCTTGCCGAACAGCATCCCGAGCCAGCCGGCGTGCTCGACGCCGTGCGGCACGCCGACCGAGCCGACGTTGCCGCCGCCGGTGACCACGGCTGCAGCGGTCATCAGCGCGCCGGTCACACCGACGCACTCGAGCACCGCGGGAGCGCCGCCGTCGGTGATCTGCTTGATGTGCTTGGTGAGCTCCTTGCCACGCAGGTCGGTGGTGTGCGTGGCACCCAGCGAGCGGGCGATATCGAGCCGGTCCTCGTGGTGGCCTGCCGCGACGATCGTCGTGGCGCCGAGCAGCTTCGCGCCCACGACACCCGAAAGTCCGACCGCGCCGTCACCGATGACGACCGCGGTGGTGACCGGCGACCCGTCCAGACCAGCTGAACCCACGCCCGCGAGCTTCGCCGCGTGGTAGCCGGTCAGCAGCACGTCCGACAGCAGGTGGACCTGGTCGTACAGCGCGGGATCCGTGCCGTCCGGCACCTTCCAGAGGCTGCCGTCCGCCATCGGCATCAGCACCATCTCGCCCTGACCGCCGTCCCACGGCAGGCCGGGGAACGTGCTGTCGGGACACGAGGTCTGCAGGCCGGCGCGGCACGGCACGCACTCACCGCAGGACCACGCGAACGGCGACACGACGAGGTCGCCGGGCTTCACCGACGTCACCTCGTCGCCGACCGCCTCGACGATGCCGGTGAACTCGTGACCGGTGCGGCTGCCCTCGGTGCCCTTCGCGATGTCGCGGAACGCCCACAGGTCGGACCCGCAGACGCTGGAGCGCACGACGCGGACGACGGCCTCGCCGCCGACGGGGTCGCGGGGGTCCGGTACGTCGTCGACCCGGATGTCGCCCGGTCCGTGGAACACACCTGCACGCATGACGATCTCCTCAGCTGATCCGCACGACCCGGAAGGACTCGGCGAGCCGCCCCTCGGGGAGGCCGCCTCGACGTGCGCCGTCCGCCAGCCAACCACGTACGCGCTCGCCGAGGGCGGTCGGGTCGGCCACCTGTGACACGTGGGCCGCGATGGCGGCGAGCTTGCGGTCGATGACGTCGGTGATGTCCACGCACAGGTCGGACTGCTCGTCGCCCTGCAGCCACACCTCACCGACGATGTGCGGCTCGAGGCCCTCGTGCTCGAGCAGCGTCGGGAACGCGAACGGGTTGCGGGCGAACGGGTAGACCGCGTCGAGCGTCGCGCTGCCGACCGCACGGTGGTCCGGGTGCGACACGCCGACGCGGGCGTAGTTGCGCTCCGGGCTGAAGGTGATGACCAGATCGGGGCGGTGCGTGCGGATCTCACGGCTGATGTCGCGGGCGAGGTCGAGGTCGGCCACCACCTCACCGTCGACGTGTCCCAGGAAGGTGACGTCGGTGACGCCGACCTCGGCCGCGGCGGCGCGCTGCTCGGCGCGGCGGATGGCCGGGATCTCGGCACGGTCCACACCGCGGTCGGAGCCGCCGGCCTGGCCGTCGGTGACGATGCAGTACGCCACGTCGCAGCCGGCGTCCACCAGCATCGCGACCGTGCCGGCGGCGCCGAAGTCCACGTCGTCGGGGTGGGCGGTCACCACCAGCGCTCGCGCGAAGCGGTCCAGCTGGACGGTGGTCGTGGCGTCGTCCACGGTGTGCTCCTCGTACGGTCGGACCCGCAGTGAAGCGGCCCCTGAAGCGGCCCCTGACAGGAGCACCCGTGACCTCGCCCGACGCCTCCCCGGCCGCGACACCCCCCAGCCCGACGATCGACGCGGTGCTGCTGGTCTCGTTCGGCGGCCCCGAGGGCCCCGACGAGGTGCTCCCGTTCATGAAGAACGTGACCGACGGTCGCGGCATCCCCGACGAGCGTCTCGTGGAGGTGAGCCAGCACTACTACGACCGCGGCGGCGTCTCGCCGATCGCCGAGCAGACGCGGCAGCTGCGCGCGGCGCTGGAGGCCGAGCTGCGCGGCGCCGGCCACGAGCTGCGCGTCTACCTCGGCAACCGCAACTGGGACCCGTACCTCGCCGACACGCTGCGCGAGATGCGCGACGACGGCGTCGGGCACGCGGTGGCGGTGCTGACCAGCGCGTACTCGTCGTACTCCGGCTGCCGCCAGTACCGCGAGGACGTCGAGCGGGCGCGGCAGGAGGTCGGCGAGGGTGCGCCGACGTTCGTCAAGGTGCGCGCGTACTACAACCACCCCGGCTTCGTGGGACAGCAGGCCGGGTATGTCGCCGACGCGCTGGCGACGCTGCCCGAGGAGGTGCGCGCCGACGCCCGCATCGTGTTCACCACCCACTCGATCCCGCACACCATGTCGCGCCACAGCGACTACGAGGCCCAGACCGTCGAGGCCTGTCGCATCGCGATGGAGCAGCTCGGCGGGCTCGTCGAGGGCACCCACGGCTGGGACCTGGCCTACAACTCACGGTCCGGTCCCGCGTTCGTCCCGTGGCTCGAACCGGACGTCAACGACCACCTCGAGGCGCTCGCCGCTGACGGCGTACCCGCCGTCGTCGTGGTGCCGATCGGCTTCATCAGCGACCACATGGAGGTGGTGTACGACCTCGACACCGAGGCCGCTGCCACCGCCGAGCGCGTGGGGCTGGCGTACGCCCGCGCCGCGACGGTCGGCACCGACCCGGTGTTCGTCAGCGGCCTGCGCGAGCTGGTCGAGGAGCACCTCACCGGCGCCGAGCCGCGCACGCTCGGCACCCGCGGGCCGTGCTGGACCGAGTGCCCGGTGGACTGCTGCCTCACCCCCGGCACCGATCCGGAACCGACGATCGCAAGCGCCGCACCGCCCCGCGGTCGCCCGTCGGCGCGCCCGTGACGCGGTCCTGGTGGGGCTGGGGCGACGAGGAGCGACACCTCGACGGTGACGCGATGGCCGGGCTCGCCCAGGTCGTCGCGGGTCGTCTGGGCGTGGACGCTCCGACCCCGGCCGAGGTGCGCGACCCGTCGTCGCTGCCGCCGGCGTCCCGCGTGGCGCTGCCGGAGGGGCTGGCCGCGTTGTCATCGACCGACCCGGTGGACCGCGTCCGTCACGCCCGCGGCAACGCGTACCGCGACGTGGTCACCGCGCTGCACGGCGAGCTGGACCGCTACCCCGACGCCGTGGTCCGACCACGCACCGAGGACGACGTCGAGCGGCTGTTGTCGTGGGCCGTCGATGCGGACGTCGCGTGCGTGCCGTTCGGCGGCGGCACCTCCGTGGTCGGTGGGGTGCGCTCGCCTGCTGGCGAGCGACCCGTCGTGGCGATGGACCTCGAGCAGCTCGCCGGCGTGGACGAGGTCGATCCGATCTCGCTCGCTGCCCACGTGCGGGGCGGCACGTACGGGCCGGCGATCAACGACGCCCTGCGCCCCCACGACCTCACGCTGCGCTTCTTCCCGCAGTCGTGGGAGTTCTCGACGATGGGCGGCTGGGTCGCGACGCGGGCGGGCGGGCACTTCGCGACGGGACCGACGCACATCGACGACCTCGTGGAGTCCATCGACGCCGTGACGCCGTCCGGTCGCTGGTCCTCGCGGCGCCTGCCCGGGTCCGGCGCCGGCCCCTCCCCCGACCGCCTGATGCTGGGGTCCGAGGGCGCGTTCGGCGTCATCACCGGCGCGTGGGTCCGTGTCCAGCGCCGCCCCACCTTCCGCGCGTCGGCGACGGTGCGGCTCCCCGACCTGCACGCCGGGCTCGACGCGCTGCGCGCGATCACGCAAGCCGGGCTGCAGCCGTCCAACGCCCGGCTGCTGGACGCCGGCGAGGCACAGCTCAACGGCGCGGGCGACGGCACGCACGCCGTGCTCGCGCTCGGGTTCGAGGGTGCCGACCATCCCCTGTCACCCGCGCTGGCCCGCGCGATCGAGCTGTGCCGCGACCACGGCGGCACCGTCACCGACGGCCCGCACGAGCGCACCGGCGACGAGACCGGGGCGGCGACCGGCGGCGCCGGCGCATGGCGTGCCGCGTTCCTGTCGGCCCCGTACCTGCGCGACGCGCTGGTGCGGCTCGGTGTGATCGTGGAGACGTTCGAGACCGCCACGACCTGGGACCGCGTGCACGACCTCGTCGAGGACGTCCCGCGCGCCGCACGCGACGCGGCGACCTCGCTGTGCGGCACCGCCAGCGTGACCGTGCGCGTGACCCACGCCTACCCCGACGGCTGCGCGCCGTACATGACGGTGCTGGCGCCGGGCGTGCGTGGCCAGGAGGTGGCCCGCTGGGACGCGATCAAGGCGGCCGCGTCCGACGCGATCCTCGCCGGCGGCGGGACGATCACGCACCACCACGCCGTGGGCCGCGACCACGCGCCGTGGTACGACCAGCAGGTGCCGACGCTGCACACCGCCTCGCTGCGCGCCGTCGCCGAGACGCTCGACCCGAACGGCGTGATGAACCCGGGCGTGCTGGGGCTGCGGTGAACCCCGGGCTCAGTCGTGGACGCGCTTGATCTTGATCGTGCCGCCCACGCTGTCGGTCAGGCCCGCGTCGTCGACGACGGTCACGACCCACGCGAAGCGCTCGTGGTGCTCCACGCTCCAGCGCGTGCTGAGCACCGGCTCCGTCTGCTCGATGACGCGGCCGTCGCCGAGGTCGAAGCGGTAGCTGACGATGTCGCCGTTCACGTCGGTCGAGCCGCTGGCGTCGAGCACGACGTCCTCGTCCTCGTACGCCTTCGTCGGGGCGTCGGCCTGCGCGTGGGGTGGGTCGGACGCGACGACCTGGGTGGTCGCGGGCACGGACCGCAGACCGTCGTCGTCGAGCGCCGTGACGGCGACCGTGTGACGCCCCGCAGCGAAGGTGTGTGCGAGCGTCGGCACCGTCGTGGCGCTGTCGATGTCGCCGTCCCCGTCGAGGTCCCACTCCCAGCCCACGACCACGCCGTCGGCGTCGCTGCTGGCGCTGGCGTCGAGCGTCGTGGCCAGCGGTGCCTGCCCGGCGGACGGCGTCGCCGTCAGCGCGGCGACCGGCGCCTGCAGCACGGGGCCGCCGAGCAGCTGGGCCGCAGCGACGGCCGAGCCGGCGTTGACGAGCCCGGCGCCGCAGTCGATGACGAGGCAGCCGGCGATCGGAGCAGCGGTCGCGACGATGACGTCCTTGACCTGCGCCGGGGTGAGCGCCGGGTTCGCCTCGAGGAGCAGGGCGGCGAGGCCGGCGACGTGGGGCGCGGCCATCGAGCTGCCGACCTTCACGGTGTAGTACGGCATCTCCTGGGGCTGGAGCATGCGCGGCGCCGCCGGGTCGGTGAGGTCGAACGGCGTCTGGTTCGGCGCACCGGTGAGACCGGTCTTCGCCATGGTCGAGGCGATGAACGAGCCGGGGGCCATCACGTCCACGTGACGCTCGGCGGTCCCCCGCGCGCTGTAGCTGCCGAGGCGGCCGAGCTTGTCCACGCCACCGACGCCGATGACCCAGGGGGCCGCGTAGCGGTTGTAGACGTCCCCGGAAGCCTGCCCGTCGTTGCCGGCGGCCTGCACCACCACGATGCCCGCGTCCACCGCGGTCCTCGACGCGACGTTGAGCGGGTGGGCCTCGTCGTACGCGATCCCGCTGTCCGCCCACGAGTTGTTCAGCACGCGGATGCCGTACTCGACGTGGTTACCGAGCAGCCAGTCGTAGCCCGCGAGCGTGGTGACCAGGTACGCGTCGCCGACGCTGATGCCGACGAGGTCCGCGCCGCTGGCGACGCCACGCAGACGCCCGCTGGACGCGGTGCCGTCCCCGGCCGCGATGCCCGCCACGTGCGTGCCGTGACCGGTCGTGAGGTCGGTGTCCGGCACGTCCTCGACCGGCTGGGCGAGGGCGGTGAGCGGGCCGCTGTAGCCCGGGCCCTGCGCGCCGACGACCTTGACGTTCTGCACGGTCTTGGAGCCGAACTCGAGGTCGGGGTGCGTGGCCTCGATGCCGGAGTCGAGCACCGCGATCGCGACGCCGGCACCGGTCAGACCGAGCTCCTGCTGCACCGTGTCGACGCCGATGACCTCACGCGACTCGGCCATGACCTGCTCGAGCGGTGTGTCGAGCCACATGCCCCGCACGCCCGGAACGAACGCCAGGCTCTCCAGCGCGGCGACCGGCCCGCGCACGACCATCACCGGTAGGTGCACGAAGCCCTGGGCCTCCAGCCCGAGGGTCGCAGCGGCTGCCATCGGGCCGGAGAGAGGCGACGGCACCGTGTCGAGGGTGACAGCGACCGTGTGCGTGCCGGCGGTGTCGTGCAGGAACAGCTCGGCGAGGCGCGCGCCCACGGACGGCGGCACAGGGGCCGCGAAGGCCGAGATCGGGGCCCCAGCGAGCAGAAGCGTGGTCACCACCACGAGCGCGAGCCGCTCCCGGAACCCGTCGGTGCGGTCCATCGTCGCCGTCGCCGCCCGCGTCATCTGGTGCCACCCCTGCTCGATGTGACCAGTGAACACGGGCCACCTCGCCAGATGTGCGGGACACCCGTCACTTGTCTTGTGGTTCGCGCCGCCCAACAGGTCGAGACTCGGGGACCTCCGAGCACCTATGGTCGTTCGTGTCGTCGAGCACGAGGTCCCCCCATGGAGCTGCTACTCATCCGCCACGGCCAACCGGCGTGGGTCGGGCCAGAGAAGGAGGCTCGCAACGATCCGGGGCTGACGCAGGTCGGGCTGGCGCAGGCGCTGGCGACGGCCGCAGCGCTCGGCACGACGCGCATCGACGAGCTGCTGGTCTCCACCGCCGTGCGTGCGCAGCAGACGGCCGCGCCGCTGGCCGACGTGCTCGGCGTGAAGGCGACGCTGGAGGAGGACCTGTTCGAGCTCCGGCTGCCGCCCCAGTGGGACGGCGCACCGGCCAAGGAGGTCGGTGAGTGGTTCCGCACCGCCCGCAGCCGCGGACGTGTCGAGTGGTGGGAGGGCGCGCCCGGCGGCGAGGACTTCGGCGGGTTCCACCAGCGCGTCGCGGACTGCGTCGACCGGCTGCTGGCCGACCGTGGCATCCGGCGTCACAGCGAGGACGGCAACCTCTGGGACGCTGACCCGGAGGACGGCCGACGCTTCGCGCTGGTCGCCCACGCCGGCACGAACTCGGTGATCCTCGGCCACCTGCTGGGCCTCGAGCCCGAGCCGTGGGAGTGGGAGCGCTTCTCGTCGTCGCACGCGAGCATCACCGTGCTGCGCACGACGGCGATCGCCGGCTCCGCGATCTGGAGCCTCCAGAGCTTCAGCGACGTCAGCCACCTACCCACCGAGACCAGCTGAGCTCACACGCGCGAGGTGTCGACCTCGTGCGGGAGCGGGAACCAGCGCAGGCCCTCGAAGTCCTCGGTGACGCCCGACACCGGCGGGCTGGTGGGTCGGGCCGTTCCGTCGGCGAGCCCCACCACGATGCGGGCGGCCTCCTCC
>JBFGFG010000100.1:0-8887 GCA_041579655.1 Nitriliruptoraceae bacterium | reverse complement strand
GCGCGACGGCCGCGAACTCGTCGAGGTTGCTTGCGGCCGGAGCGGCGACGATCGCCACGCGCGGCGGGTCGGTGACGCCGGTCGGCGGGGTCCACATGCGTGCGCCGTCCTCGTCGGGCAGCGCGTGGCGCAGCATCGGGATCAGCCCCACGGTCGGCACGCCGGTCTTCTCCTCGAGCATCGCCGGGCCGGGCTCGAGCAGCGACGGGTCCCCGCGGAAGCGGTTGAGCACGAAGCCGAGGTAGCGGGCGCGCGCGTCGTCCGACACCAGCGCCCACGTCCCGTACAGGTGCGCGAACGAGCCGCCGCGGTCGATGTCGCTCACCAGCAGCACCGCCGCGTCGAGGTGCTCGGCGACGCGGCCGTTCACCACGTCGGGGAGGTTGATCTCGGCGGGGCTGCCCGCACCCTCGGCGATGATGAGGTCGTGGGCGGCGCGCAGCCGCTCGACCGACCCCTCGATCGCGGTCCACAGCTGCGGCGGGCGCTCGCGCCACGGCATGCCGGTCAGCGCCTCATCGACGTGGCCGTGCACGACGACCTGGCTGCGGGTGTCGGCCTCGGGCTTGAGCAGCACCGGGTTGTGGTCGACGCTCGGCTCGACGCGGGCGGCGCGGGCCTGCAGCCACTGCGCGACGCCGATCTCGCCACCCGGCGTGACGCGGGCGTTGTTCGCCATGTTCTGCGCCTTGAACGGCGCGACGTCGATGCCGAGGTCGCTCGCCCAGCGGCACAGCACCGTGGTGAGCATCGACTTACCTGCGGACGAGGTCGTCCCTTGGACCATGAGCGCCTTCATCCGGTTCCTCCGTGGGACCTGGCTGCGGAGGGGGAGCGCAGCGGCACCACCACGATGCCACCTTCGCCGTCGTCGAGCACGCGCACGGGCGCTCCGAAGGTCCGGCCGAGCAGCTCGGCGTCCAGCACCTCGTCACGGGTGCCTGACGCGACGACCTGGCCGCAGGCCAGCAGCAGGAAGCTGCGCGCGAACTGGCTGGCCACCGAGAGGTCGTGCAGCGAGGACAGCACGGTCAGGGCGCGCTCGCGGCGCAGCTCGTCGACCAGCTCGAGCACGTGCTGCTGGTGGGCGAGGTCCAGCGCCGAGGTCGGCTCGTCGAGGATCAGCACGGGGGAGCGCTGCGCGATGGCGCGGGCGAGCACGACCCGCTGGGCCTCGCCACCCGACAGCGTGAGCACGTCGCGGTCGGCGAACCGCGAGACGTCGAGCCGACGCATCGCGTCGTCCACCGTGTCGAGGTCCTCGGCGCTCTCCATGCGCAGCGCCGATATGTGTGGGGTGCGCCCGAGCAGCACGTAGTCCGCCACGCTCATGCCGGGCGGGAGCACCGGCCGCTGGTCGACGAACGCGACCTGCTGGGCGGTGGCGCGCCGGCCGGCGGTCGCCGGGTCGAGCCCCGGACCGGTGCCGATGCGCACGGTGCCGCCGTCGCGCCGCACGAGCCCGGCGACCGCGCGCAGGAAGGTGGTCTTGCCGGCGCCGTTGGGGCCGAGCAGCGCGAGCCAGCCCCCCGGCTCGACGTCGACGGACACGGCGTCGACGATCGGCACCTCGCCGATGCGCACGGTCACCGCGTGCGCGTGGACGCCGCCGTCGGCTGTCGTGATGCGCGCGCTCACAGCAGCGCCCGCCGGCTGGTGCGCAGCACCAAGAGGAAGAACGGGCCGCCGACGAACGCCGTGACGACGCCGATCGGCAGCTCGGCGGGGCTGATCGCGGTGCGGGCGGCGATGTCGGCCAGCACGAGGAACGACGCGCCGAGCAGGAACGACAGCGGCACCAGCGCCCGGTACGAGGTGCCCACCAGCAGCCGCACCGTGTGCGGCACCACGATCCCGACGAACCCGATGAGGCCGGCGACCGAGACGGCCGCGGCCGTGCCCAGCGTCGCGAGGCCGATGACGATCAGCCGCACGCGTCGGGTGGACAGCCCGAGCGCGGTCGCCTCGACGTCGCCGACGGCCAGCACGTCCAGCAGCCGCCGGCTGGCGAACATGCCGGCCACGGCGATCAGCGCCCACGGCGCGGCGGTGCGCACGTCGCCCCAGCCTGCGGTGTTGAGCTGGCCGAGCAGGAAGCCGTACACCTCGCGCAGCCGCTCGACGTTGCGCAGCTGCAGGTAGGTCTGGATCGCGGCGAGGAACAGCGAGACCGCGACGCCGGCGAGGATGATCGAGGCGGCGGCGCGACCGCCGGCCGAGCGTCCCAGCAGCCAGGTGGCCGTGACCGCGCCGACGGCGCCGACGAACGCGAACAGCGGCAGCGTGGCGCTGCCGAACGGCGCGATCGTGGTGGTGATGCTCACGGTGGCGCCGAGCCCGGCACCGGCCGCGACGCCGAGGAAGTACGGGTCCGCGAGCGGGTTGCGGAACACGCCCTGGTAGGCGGCGCCGGCGGTCGCGAGCGTGCCGCCCACCAGCGCGCCGAGCACGACGCGCGGGACGCGCAGCTGCCACAGGATCTGCAGCTGCTGCTCGGACAGGCCGGGCAGCTCGACGCCGGGTAGCAGGCTGGCCAGCGCGCGCAGCACGTCGGGCCACGGCAGCGTGGCCGGGCCGATGCAGGCGGCCACGACCACGGACGCCAGCAACGCGACGACCGCGACCACCAACGCGCCGAGCGGCAGGTGCCGTGCTCGGCGGCCGGGGGCCGCGGTCGTCTCGGTGGTCATGCTCAGCCGACCTCGGCCAGCGCCTTGGCGACGCTGGTGGCGAACTCGACCACGCGCGGGCCCCAGCGGGACACCACGTCGTCGTCCATCTCGATGACGTCCAGGCCCTGCACTGCCTGCAGCGAACCGAAGCCGTCGCGCTCGGCGAAGGTGGTGGCCGTCTCGGCGCAGAACACGGTGCACGCGAGGAACACCAGGTCGGGGTCCTGCTCGACGATGTACTCCGCGCTCAGCTGCGGGTAGCCGAAGGCAGCGCCGTCAGCGTCCGCGGCGTCCGCGATGTTGGTGAGACCGAACAGGCCGTAGATCTCGCCGATGAACGTCGAGCCCGTGGCGCTGTACAGCGTGGCGTCGAGCTCGTGGTAGTACGTCAGCTCGGCGCCCGCGGCGGGGTCGGCGAGCTCGGAGAGGGCGCGCTGGATCTCGGCGACCTCCCCGGCTGCCTCCTCGGCGTGGCCGGTGGCCTCCCCGATCGCGGCCCACTGCGCGTACGCGGTGTCGAGGTCGGAGGCTGACCCGAACACCAGCACCGGCACCTCGACGGCGGTGAGCGACGCGACGAGGTCGTTGGCGTCGTACGCCGTGATGACCAGGTCGGGCTCGAAGCCGAGGATCGCCTCGGCGCTCGGCTCGAACGCCGAGAGGTCCTCGTCGGTGGGGGCCTCGGCCGGGAAGTTGCTGAAGCTGTCGACGGCGACGACCTGGTCGCCGGCGCCCATCGCGAACAGCATCTCGGTGGCGGTGGCCGACAGGGACACGATCGAGGTGGGCTGCTCGTCGAACGTCACCTCACCGAGGTCGTGCGTGACGGTGACCGGGAACGCGGCAGCAGCCGTGTCCTCGGCAACGGCCTCGGTCGCGGCCTCGGACGTGGTGTCCGGGGCGGCCGTGGCGTCGGTCTCGGGCGTGTCGGCGCTGCAGGCAGCGAGGCCGACGGTGAGCATGATGGCGGGCGCGATGCGCCGCAGGATGGTTCGGGACATGAGTGTCCTCCTCCGCGTGGTGGGAGGAGGAAGGCGACTCCTGAGGCGGATGGATCCGCCGCACGGTCGACCCTTCCTCCGAGGGTTCGTCGTGACCTCGGGGCAGGCGACCGGACTCATCCCCTGACGCTGGCGGCGTCGAGGCTTCACCGTGGCGTGGACCGCGTCGGACTTTCACCGACCTTCGCTGACCACCCGAGGCGTCGCGCCCTGGAGGGGCACGACCGCGCCGACGCTACCGCACCGCCCGAACGGCCAGTGTCGACGTCGAGTGAGTCGCTGAGCCGGCATCTCGGCCCAGCAACACACTCGACTGGCGTGGGACCACACGAGCGGAAACGAGCGACGCCCCGTGGCGCGGGGCCACGGGGCGTCGAGGAGGTGCGGGTCGGTCAGGCGCAGAGCGACCCGAGGTCGACGGACTGGCCGCGGTCGACGGCGACGTCCTGGGTGGACACCTCGCCGCCCGGTGTGGTGCAGGTCACGGTCCACAGCTCGAGCGTCTTCGGCGACGACTGGCGAGCGATGAGCGCGCCGTCCAGCGTGTAGTCGCCCGCCGCGTTCACGGTGTTGGTGACGGTGACGGTGTAGTCACCCGGCAGGATCCCGCCGGGTGGCGTGACCGAGACGTTCAGCGAGTTCTCGAAGCCCGCGCCGTCCGCGATGACCTTGCCGGTCGGGTCGGTCACCTTGAAGTTGATCTGGCGGACCGACGTGCTGGGGTTCGGCACGTCGACGGTGAGGGTCAGCGAGAGACCCTCGGCCGCCTGGTCGATCGTCCAGGTGTTGCGCGCGGTGGAGAACGCGCGGGCGGTCCCGCCGTCGGTGTACTCGGTGCCCGCGATGGCCGAGACGAAGTCACGGCTGTCGACGAACGGGCGGGTGGACGGGTTGAGGTGGTACTCGACCTCGCCGTCGTCACCGACGAGGATCGAGGTCTTGACGGTGTCCGCGAACGGGGTCTCGTCCCACAGCGGGAAGGTGCCGGTGCGGCTGACCTCGACGGTGGAGCCGGCAGGCGCCGAACCTGTGATGAGGGAGTGGGTGCGAGCGTCGGCCGCGTTCTCGAGCGCGATCAAATACGCCGTGCGAAGACCGCCGGCCACCTCGTCGTGGTCGTGCTGGTCGCCGCCGCAGCTGTCGCCGGTGCCGGTGGTCAGCTCCTCGGCGTCGTCGTGGTCGGACACGCGGTCGGCGGCTGCGTCACCGGTGTACTCGCCGACGAAGCTCTCGTACGGCGGGTGGAACTCGTCCGCGCCGATCTCGAAGGTGTAGCCGAAGCCGCCCGTCGCGTTGTACGAGTAGTCCTCGGTGGTGCCGGTGGTGTCGTACAGCTCCCAGCCGAACTGGTTCGAGTAGCCGGTCTGGGCCGTCATGCGCTCGCCGAGCTCCTGCATGCCCAGCTCAGCGCCGTCGGGGCCGGTGTAGCACTCGTCCGGCGCGAAGCCGACCGGGAAGCCGTCCGGTGCGATGGTGGACGGCTGGACGCCGACCGGGCGCAGCAGCAGGTTGCTGAACGTGTGGTTCGAGATGAGCGTGGTGACCTGGCGGGTCGAGATGAGGTTGCGGATCGCCTGGGTCTCGGGCTCCGAGAACGGGGCCGGTCCGCGGTACAGCGCGCCCATCGGACCGACGTTCTGGATGTCACCGAGCTGGTCGGGGTCCGGGGTCGCACCGAACGCGCCGGGGCCGCCCCACAGGGCGCCGTAGTTGCGGTTCAGGTCGATGCCGACGCCGTAGCCGCCGTTGGCGGTGACCAGGGCGCAGGTGCCGGCCGGCTGGGTCTGGCCGTCGATGTAGCGGCAGTTCTTGCGCTTGTAGGCGTTGCCCGGGGTGCCGAGGATGATCGCGGTGCCCTCGAGGCCGGTGGGGCCGTTGTTGTTGTGGAACCCGGTCGCGTTGCCGTCGAGCAGGTCGCCGGAGGTGCGCGACGCGTCGTAGCCGTCCGGGTTCGAGACCGGGACGATGATCACGGTGGCGCGCGAGAGCAGGTCGAGGATGCGCTCGTCGCCTGCCTCGATGCCCTGGACGAGGTCGTGGGCGAACTCCATCGGCGCCTCGGCCGACGGCCACTCACGGGCGTGGTGGGCGCCGAACATCAGCAGCGACGGACGTCCGTCCTCCGCCTTGCGCTCGCCGTCGACGGCGATGTCGAGGCCGATCTCGATGCCGACCAGGTCACGGCCCTCGACCGACCTGCCGATCGACAGACGCGTGGCGTGCGCGGACTCGCGGCTCACGAGGTCGTCGATCTCGGTGCCGAAGTCGCTCAGGGCGCGGTAGCCGGTGCGCCCCGACGGCAGCGGCGAGACGCCGTCAACCGCCTCGGCGTACAGCGCGTCGAGCTGGATGCGCTCGGACTGGCGCGCGATCATGTCCTCGATGCGCACGTCCCACGTGAAGCCGTTGTCGAGCAGCAGCTGCGCCTGGTCGGCGCTGGTCAGCACGACCTCGACGTAGTCGTGACCGGCGTGCTCGGTGACGTCCAGACCCAGCGCGACGACCCGGTTGCGGTCAGCGAGCGTCGCGGTGTTGACCGTGACCAGCTGCGGCGCGAAGTCGAGGCCGAAGTCGGCGGCGGTCACCAGCGGTGACACGTCCTGCGAGCCGGCGAGGTCGTTGGTGGACGACATCGCGGGCGCGAACGCCAACGTCATGCCGAGCGCGGCGCCGACGGCGACCACGCGTGTGAGACGGGGGAGAGACATGGAGGGAACCTGTGGGGTCGAGCGGGAGGAGCGGGTCATCGCGGGGTGCAACGACCGACCGAGCCGCCGGTGACGGCACACACGACGCCCCGTGGCGCAGTGGCCACGGGGCGTCGAGTGCGTGCGGGTCGTGTCAGCAGAGCTTGCCGAGGTCGGCCACCTCGCCGCGACCGACCAGCACGTCGACGGCGGTTCCGCCGTTGCAGCTGACGGACCAGAACTCGTCCGTCTGCGGGGTCTGGACGTCACCGGCGGCGTACACGCCACCGGACAGGCTCCAGCCGCTGGCGGCGGTGAAGTTGATGACGCGCATCGTCCACGTGCCGGCCATCAGCCCGTTCGCGTCGGCGAAGCTGACGGTCTCGGCCGAGCCGAGCGCTGCCGCCGACGCCACCTTGGTGCCGTTGGGGTCGATCAGCTCGAGGTCGTAGTCGTCCTGGTCAGCTGCGTTCGAGGACAGGCTGCCCACGATGCGGCCGGCGCCCTCGGGCACCTCGACGGTGATGTCGGTGCTCATGAGCGGTGCCGTGGTCAGGCCCGACTCGTCGATGGTCACGATCGGGTCGGAGAGGTTGGGGACGGTCCGCGACGCCACGAACGGGCGCGTCGAGGGGTTGACGTCGTACTCGAAGGTGCCGGAGGGGCCGACGATCATCGAGGTCGTGACGGTGTCTTCCATGAACGAGCCGTCCCACAGCGGGAAGTCGCCGGTGCGGCTGACCGTGATCTCGGCGCCGGCCGGAGCCGTGCCCGTGATCAGCGCGTGCGTGCGACGGTCCACGACGTTCTCGAGCGCGATCAGGTACGCCTCGCGCATGCCGCCACCGAGGGTGGTGTGCTCGACCTGGTCACCGGCGCAGTCCGCGCCAGCGGCCGAGGTGTGCGACTCGGCCTTGGTCTGGCCCTCGGGCGTGCCCTCGAGCGCCCTGAGCGCCTCGGACTTCGACATCGCGCCGGTGTACTCGTCCACGACCAGCTCGTACGCCGGGTGGAACGCGCCGTTCATCAGCTCGAAGGTGTAGCCGTAGCCGCCGGTCGCGTTGTAGGAGTAGTCCTCGGTGGTGCCGGTGGTGTCGTACAGCTCCCAGCCGAACTGGTTGGAGTAACCGTTCTGGGCGGTCATGCGCTCGCCGAGCGCCTGCATGCCGTAGTCGACGCCGTCGGCGCGCGTGAAGCACTCGTCCGGGGCGAAGCCGGCCGCGAAGCCGTCAGGCCCGACGGTGGTCGGTGCGACACCGACCGGGCGCAGCAGCAGGTGGCCCTGCGTGTGGTTGGTGATCAGCGTGGTGACCTGGCGCGTCGAGATCAGCGAGCGGATCGCCTGCGTCTCGGGCTCCGAGAACGGAGCGGTGCCGTGGTAGACGGCCGAGTGCGGCTCGGCGTCGGCACCGGGGCCGCCCCACAGGCCGCCGTAGTTGCGGTTGAGGTCGACGCCGATGCCGAAGCCGAGCGGGGACTGGACGAGCTCGCAGGTGCCGGCAGGCTGAGCGACACCCGGGACGTAGCGGCAGTTCTTGCGCTTGTAGGCGTTGGTCGGCGTGGTGCCGCCGAGGGGCTCGCCGAGCATCTCGGATGACTCGCGCGACGCCTTGTAGCCGTCGGGGTTCGACACCGGCACGACGATGACGCGGCTGCGGTCGAGCAGGTCGGTGATGCGCTCGTCGCTGCCGTAGGACTGCACGAGGTCGATGGCGAACTCCATCGGCATCTCGGCCGACGGCCACTCGCGGGCGTGGTGCACGCCGAACATCAGGAACACCGGACGGCCGTCCTCGGGCGCGTTGACGTCGCGACCGATCTCGATGCCGGTCAGGTCGCGGCCCTCGAGCGACTTGCCGATCGAGATCCGCTTGGCGATGTCGCCGTTGAGCTCGACCAGCTCGTCGATGTCGCTGCCGAAGTCCTCGAGCATCCGGTAGCCGGTGCGGCCGGACGGCAGATCGCTGACCTCGACCGCCTCGGCGAACGCCTTGTCGGCGGCGATGCGCTGCGACTCCTGCAGGATGAGGTCCGCGACCTCGACCTCCCACGTGAAGCCGGCGTCACGCAGGACGTCGAGGTCCTGCTGGCTGTAGGCGATGACCTCGACGTGGGCGTTGGACGCGTGCTCGGTCATGTCGAGGCCGAGCGCGGCGACCGCGTTGCGGGCCTCGAGCGTCGGGGCGTGCACGTGCAGCATGCGCGGCGCGAAGCTCATGCCGAGGTCGGCGGCGGTCACGAGCTGCGTGGCCGGGTCGTCATGGCCGAGCGCGGGCGCGAAGGCCAGCGTCATGCCGACGGCGGCGCCGGCAGCGATGAGACCGCGGAAGCGGAAGCGGGGCATGTGGGAGGTCCAGTCGAGTCGAGGTGGGAGGGCGTCAGCCCCGCCAACGAACGGGTTGGCGAGGGGTGACGTACTGCGCCACTTCGACGACGTTGCGTGTCGTACCTGCACCCAGCGCACCGCGATGTCGCTCAGCGCACGTCGTCGGTGAAGCGCGGCCAAGGAACGAGCGACGCCCCCGGG
>JBFGFG010000099.1:0-8898 GCA_041579655.1 Nitriliruptoraceae bacterium | reverse complement strand
GGGCCGAGCACCAAGGGATCGCTGCGACGACACCGACACGCCGAGCGGACGAAACCGACACGCCGAGCGGCCAACCACCGACACGCCGAGCAGGATGAAGCGACCCCTCACCCTCACCCGAGACCGACGTCACACGCCTCCGCACCAGGCACAACAGCCCCAGCAGCAGCCACGAACGTCAACCCCGTCGTCGTACGCGTCACCGCCACGTACAACGCATGCCCACCCACAGGCGACGCCGCCACGATCTCGTCCGGCGCCACGATCACCACCTCGTCGAACTCGAGCCCCTTGGACGTGCGCGCGTCCATCACGGACAACCGCGGCGCGTGCTCCCCGAGCGTGGCGGCGAGCCTATCAACCCGCTCGTCCGGCGCGATCAGCGCCACGGTGCCCTCGGTCGTCGCCAGGGCCTTGCGCGCCACATCGGCACCGACCGCTTCCACGTCCTCGGCGCGCACGAGCAGCGGACGGCGACCGGCCACCCGCACGGAGGTGGGTGCGAGGTCCGGGTCCTCCCCTGCCGCGACCAGCACGGCCCGCGCGACGGTGACGACCTCCTCCGGGGTGCGGTAGTTCACGGTGAGGCGGTGCGTCTCGACCTGGCGGCGCCCGATCAGGGCGGCGATGTCCTCCCACGTGCGGGGCTCGGCTGTCCGGGCCCGCTGCGCGAGGTCTCCGACGACGGTCCACGATGCGTAGGCACCGCGGCGTGCGACCATCCGCCACTGCATCGGCGAGAGGTCCTGCGCCTCGTCGACCACCACGTGCGCGTAGCCGTCGTAGCGGTAGCCACCGATGGGGGCCGCGAGCTCGACGGAGATCCGCTCCTTGTCCCGCGTGAGCTCGATGCCCTCGTCGCCCTGGGGCCGGTTGCGGGCGGCGCGGGAGCGCTCTGCCGGCGTGGGGCCGAGCAGCGCGTCGATCTCGTCGAGCAGCGCCACGTCGTCACCGGTCGGCGCCCGGCGGCCGGCCCAGGACTCGCTCAGCAGCGCGACCTGCTCGTCGGTGAGCAGCCCGTCCGCGATCGCCGACAGCGGCAGCTGCCCGTCCACCAGCGCACCGAGCACCTTCACCGGCGAGCGGGCGGGCCAGAAGCAGCGACGCAGCAGCTCGACCTCGCCGCCCTCGAGCGCGTCGTCGAAGCTGGTCTCACGCCGGTCCGGGCGGCGACCCCACTCCTCGTGGGCTGCGGCGCTCCACGCGTCCCACAGCACGGAGCGCATCGCGTCCTCGGCCGCCTCGGTGCGGTCGTGGTAACGACGGCCGTCACGACCGACCACGAGCCGGTCGAGCAGTCGCTTGCGCAGCCTGGTGCACGCGCGCGCGGGTACCGACACAGCCACGTCGTCACACGACAGCCGGGTCATCGGCGGGATCGCTGGCAGCGTGCTGCGCACCAGCCGGCGGCAGACGTCGGCCATCGCCGCTGCCCCGCTCACGGCTGCGACCTCGGGGCTGTCCCAGCCGACCACCGGCACGCCGTACGGGACGAACGCGTCCAACGACCGCAGCACGGCGCGGTCCTCGCCCAGCGCCGGGAGCACCCGCTCCACGTACGCGCTGAACTCTTTCGACGGGCCGACCACCAGCACGCCACGTCCTGCCATGCGCTCGCGCTGGGCGTACAGCAGGTAGGCGACCCGGTGCAGCGCGACCACGGTCTTGCCCGTGCCCGGCCCGCCCGACACCACCAGCGTGCCGGCGACCTGCGAGCGGATGACGCGGTCCTGGTCGCCCTGGATCGTGGCGACGATGTCGCGCATGTGGCCGGTCCGGGTGCGCTCGAGCGCCGCGAGCAGCGCGCCCTGCCCCGAGACGGCCTCGAGACCGAGCCGGTCCGCAGCCGCGACGTCGAGCAGCTCGTCGTCGAGGTCCACCACCTTGGTCCCACGCGCCACGTAGCGACGGCGACGCGCGATGCCCAACGGGTCACCCGAGGTGGCGCGGTAGAACGGCTCGGCCGCGTCGGCGCGCCAGTCCACGAGGATGACCTCGGCGTCCTCGTCGATCACCGAGACACGACCGACCCGCCACGACTCGCCGTCCGACGCGTCGAGCTGGCCGAACACGACCTGCTCGGCGTCACCGAAGGTGAAGCGCTGGGCCCGCTCCGCCTGGTGGTGCGCCACGACGTCGCGTTGGAACGTCTCCTGGAACGTCGAGAGCGACTCGTCGGCGTTCGCCTCGGCCGCACGTGCGATGGCGACGGCGCGGAGGTGGTCGATGCGTGCGTGGACGCGATCGACGGCCGCCTGTGCGGCGGTCAGCTCGGCATCGCGACTCACCGGCCCGCGATGTCCTTGAGGAGGTTGGCGGTCTCGATCGCCGTCAGGGCAGCCTCGCCACCCTTGTTGCCGAGCTTGCCGCCGGAGCGCTCCACGGCCTGCTCCCACGTGTCGGTGGTCAGCACGCCGAACGCGACGGGCACCCCGTGCTCCTGCTGCGCCGCGGCGCAGCCGGTGGCGGCAGCTCCGGCGACGTAGTCGAAGTGCGGCGTCGAGCCACGCACGACCGCCCCGAGCGCGACGACGGCGTCGACGGTCCCGGAGGCAGCGAACGCGCGCACCACGACGGGCAGCTCCCACGCGCCGGGGACCCAGGCGACCTGGACGTCCGCGGGCAGCGCGCCGTGGCGCACGAGCGTGTCGACGGCCCCGTCCACGAGACGGTCCACGACCGCGTCGTTGAACCGGGAGGCCACGATGGCGACCCGCAGGCCGCGGGCGTCGAGCTGGCCGGTGTGCACGGTGACGTCGGGGTTCACGCGATGTCCTGATGGTCGGTCGGAGCGGGTGCAGAGGATGCCTCGTCCACGTGGCGAGGGCCAGCTGCACCCTCGTCGCGGGCGCTGCCGGCGTCGTCGGGGCGCGGCGCCATCGCGATGCGCTGCGGCACCGTGACGCGAGCCGGGGCCGTGTCGCGCTGGGCGGCGATGTCACCGACGCCGGTCGACACCGCGGCGTCGGAGCCCGACATCTCGTGCCCCATCCGCGCGGCCTTGGTCGCGAGGTAGTCGACGTTGTCGGCGTTGGGGACGACCTCGACCGGAACGCGCTCGGTGATCGACAGCCCGAAGCCGGACAGCGCGACGCGCTTGGCGGGGTTGTTGGTCAGCAGCCGCAGCGTCGTCAGCCCGAGGTCCACGAGGATCATCGCGCCCGTGCCGTAGTCACGGTCGTCGGCCGGCAGCCCGAGCTGCAGGTTGGCGTCGACCGTGTCGGCCCCGTCGTCCTGCAGCGCGTACGCCTGCAGCTTGTGGAGCAGGCCGATGCCGCGACCCTCGTGCCCGCGCAGGTACACGATGACGCCCGCGCCCTCGTCGGCGATGCGCGCCATCGCGAGGTCCAGCTGCGGGCCGCAGTCGCAGCGCAGCGAGCGGAACACGTCGCCGGTGAGGCACTCAGAGTGCATGCGGACCATCACGTCCGAGCTGCCCTCGGGCTCGCCGAGCACCAGCGCGACGGACTCGGTGCCGTCCGCCACGGAGCGGTAGCCGATGATGCGCCACTCGCCGTACGGGGTGGGCATCCGGGCTTCCACGACGCGCTCGACCAGCGCCTCGCGCTCGACGCGGTAGGCGACGAGGTCCGCGATGGTGATCAGCAGCAGGTCGTGCTCGTCGCAGAACGTCTCGAGGTCGGGCAACCGCGACATCGTGCCGTCGAGGTTCACGACCTCGGCGATCAGCGCGGCGGGCCGCAGACCGGCGAGCACCGCGAGGTCGACGGACGCCTCGGTGTGGCCGGGACGGCGCAGCACGCCGCCGGGGTGGTAGCGCAGCGGGAACACGTGTCCGGGACGGGTGACGTCCGACGGGACGCTGTCGAGCTCCGCCAGCACGCGGGCGGTGCGGGCCCGGTCGCCGGCTGAGATGCCGGTGGAGACACCCTCGGTCGCGTCCACCGAGACGGTGTACGCGGTCCCCTTGGGGTCCTCGTTGTCGACCCACATCAGCGGGATCTTCAGCCGGTCGAGGTCCTCGCCCATCATCGGCGCACAGATCACGCCCGAGGTGTGGTTCACCATGAACGCGAGCGTCTCGGGGGTCGCCGCCTCGGCCGCCATCACGAGGTCGCCCTCGTTCTCGCGGTCCTCGTCGTCCACGACCACGACGATCTGGCCGGCCTTGATGGCCTCGACGGCCTCGGGGATGGTGGCGAAGCGGGACAAGGGTGACTCCGTGGGTGGCAAGGTCAGGGCGTGGTCAGGAAGCGCTGTAGACGGACGACGCGCCGCCCTTGAGCAGTCGATCGGCATACTTGGCCATCGCGTCGGCCTCGAGGTTGACGCGGGACCCGACCTGGCGGTCGCCCCACGTGGTGACCTCGAGCGTGTGCGGGATCAGCCCGACGCGGAACCGCCCGTGGCCGTCCTCGCGGTCCTCCACGTCGATGACGGTCAGGGAGGTCCCGTCGATCGTCACCGAGCCCTTGTCGACGAGGTAGCGCGCCACCTCGGGCGGCGCGTCGAAGGTCAACAACGTCGTGCCCGGCTGCTCGACGCGGTCCACGATCGTGCCGACGGCGTCCACGTGGCCCTGCACGAGGTGCCCACCGAGCCGGTCGCCGACCTGCATCGCGCGCTCGAGGTTCACCCGGTCGCCCACCTGCAGCTCGCCGCTGGTGGTCGCGCGCAGCGTCTCCTCCATCAGGTCCGCGGTGAAGCCCTCGCGGTCACCGACCAGCGTCGTGACGGTGAGGCAGGTCCCGGCCACGGCGATCGAGTCACCGAGACCGGCGTCCTCGACGACGGTCGAGCACGCGATGGTGAGCCGGAGGTGGTCGTCCGCAAGCCGCTCGGCGGCGGTCACGGTGCCGATCTCCTCGATGATGCCGGTGAACACACGGACCTCCGGGAAAACGCATCGGTCGGGGGCCACACAGTGTGCCCGACACCACAGGCACCGCCCGACGCGTCAGCCCTCGAGCGGCCGGAACGCGTCCTCACGGTCCTCCCCCAGCACCAGCGAGCGCACGTGGGTCCAACGGCCCGCGTGCCAGGGCGCGGGCAGCTGGTCGCCAGCCCCTCGTGGGGCCCGTGGGCGGTGGACCACCAGCTCGTCGACGAGCCCCGCCACCACCAGCGCGGAGGCCAGCGTCTCACCGGGCTCGGCGTACAGCTCGTGCAGGCCGTGCTCGGCCAGCAGCTGGAGCGCCTCGGGCAGCTCGACCCGACCGTCCGCGTCCGCGGCGACCTCCACGACCTCGGCCCCGGCCGCCCGAAGCAGCCTGGCGCTACCCGGTGACGCGGCGCTGGTGACCAGCACCAGCGCCCCTCGGTGCGCCACGGTCGAGTCGGGCGGCGTGCGTCCCCGGGAGTCCAGCACGACCGGGCGGGGCTGGCCGCGCGTCGGCGTCACGTGACGCACGTCGAGGCGCGGGTCGTCCACCAGCACCGTGCCCACCCCCACCAGCACGCCGTCGGCCCGGGCGCGCCCGGCGTGGACCCGATGGCGCGCGATCTCGCCGGTGATCCAGCGGCCCGCGTCCGGGATGGTGCTCCCAGCCCGGGTCGCGGCGAGCTTGCAGGTCACCCACGGGCGATGTGTCCGCGCTCGCGTGAGGAACCGCTCGGTGAGCGCGCCCTCCCAGCCGTCGAGCGCCCGGTGCTCCACCTCCACGCCGGCGTCGCGCAGCCGCTGGGCACCGCCGCCGTGGCCCGGCACGGGGTCGGTGTGCGCGTGGACGAGCCGGGCGATCCCGGCCTCGAGCAGCGCGACCGAGCACGGGCCGGTGCGTCCGGTGTGGTCGCACGGCTCCAGCGTGACGTACGCCGTGGCGCCGCGGGCCCGCTCCCCTGCGACCGCGAGCGCCACGACCTCCGCGTGCGCTCCGCCCGCAGGCTCGGTCACGCCGGCGCCCACGACCTCGCCGTCGCGCACCAGGACACAGCCGACGGTCGGGTTCGGGGACGTGCGCGGCTCACCCCGCGCGGCCAGCGCGAGCGCGAGCACGAGCGGGTCCTCGACGGTCACCCGGCGCTGTCGGGGCCACGCCGGTCCACGGCGTACGTGGACGCCTGACCGGGGTGCATCTTCGCCACGTGCTTCATCTCGGTCGCGATTGCGACGGCCTCACCGGGGTGGGCGAACTCGCCCCGCGCCGTGTGCGCGATGCCGATGTCGACCGACACGAACGACACGTCCTCCATGTCACCGCGGCGGTTCTCGATCTGGATGTGGCCGCGCGCCCGGTCCTCCTCGTTGTAGAACGACGGTGCGAGGGAGTCGAAGCGGTCGCAGACCTCGCCGGCGATGGCCTCGAAGTCGGGGCTGCCGGTCACCACCACGAAGTCGTCGCCGCCGACGTGACCGACGAAGCCGTCGGTCGGAGTCAGCTCCGAGACCGTGGCGGCCAGCATGGAGGCGAACGACTTCAGCACCTTGTCGCCCTCCATGAAGCCGTAGTGGTCGTTGTACGCCTTGAACTTGTTCAGGTCGCAGTACAGCAGCGCGAAATCGCCGTCAGACGCGATGCGACGGTCGATCTCGGCCTCGATGCGCGTGTTGCCGGGCAGCCCGGACAGCGGCGAGACCTGACGCATCGCGGCGGAGCGACGCAGGGCGGCGCGGATGCGTGCGACCAGCTCGTCGGGGTCGAACGGCTTGGTGACATAGTCGTCCGCGCCCTCGGCGAGCCCCGAGACCTTGTCCATCCCCATCGCCTTGGCGGTGACGAGGATGATCGGGATGTCGGAGGTGCGCGGGTCCGCGCGCAGCTGCCGCGTGGCCCCGAGCCCGTCGAGGTTCGGCATCATCACGTCGAGCAGGATGAGGTCGGGTGCGTCCTCGCGTGCCGCCGCGACGGCCTCCGCACCGTCGGTGGTGACACGGACGTCGAAGCCGGCGAGGCTGAGCGTGACCTCGAGGAACATGCGGATGTCCGGATCGTCATCCGCCATCAGGATCCGCTCGGTGCCCTCGCTCACGTGGTGCTCCCGCTCGTCGCGTCCTTCGCAGCCGCCAGGATGGCGCGCACGGCCTCGACACGGTCGTCGTGCTTGAACACCGACGAGCCGGCCACGAACGTGTCCGCGCCGCTGCTGGCGCATCCTCGCACAGTGTCGACGTCGACGCCGCCGTCGACCTCGAGGCGCCAGCCCCAACCGTTCTCGCGACGAGCCTCGTCAGCCGCCACGATCGTGTCCAGCGCGCCGGTGATGAACGACTGTCCGCCGAAACCGGGCTCGACGCTCATCACCAGCACCATGTCGACGAACGGCAGCAGCTCCGCCGCGTCCTCGAGGCGCTCCTTCGGCTTGATCGCGATGGCGACCTTGGCACCGAGGTCACGGATGACGTGGCACAGGTCGACCGGGTCCGGGTCGGTGTTGAGGTGGAACGTGATCGAGTCGCTGCCGGCCGCGATGAACTTCGGCGCGTACGTGCGCGGGTCGGCAACCATCATGTGGGTGTCGAGCAGCGCGTCGGTCCGGGCACGCAGCGCCTTGACCGTGTCGGGGCCGAGGGTGATGTTGGGGACGTAGTGGCCATCCATCACGTCCACGTGCAGCCACGGCACCGCGGGCAGCACGGTCGCGACCTCGGCGCCGAGGTCACCGAAGTCCGCGGCGAGGATCGACGGCGCGACCAGATGGTCGTGGCGGTGGGGCGGCACGTGGGACCTCGCTCGGGGGACGGCGCAGCCTAACGATTCAGGTGCACGCCGCCCCTGTGGTCAGACCAAAGATCCGAGGTCGTCGTCGTCGAGGTGTGCGGCGGGAGCCGCGGACTCCTGCGCCGTGCGGGCGCTGAGCACCGCGATGAACATGCCGTCGGTGTCCTCACGGTCCGGCAGCAGCTGCTGCCGGGAACGCACCACGAGCCCGTCGGGGACCGCGGCGTCGAGCACCTCGTCCGTCTCGCCGGCCGTCCAGGTGCACACCGCGTACACCAGGCGACCACCCTCGGCCAGCCACTGGCCGGCCGCCGCGAGCATCTTCTTCTGCAGCGCCGCCAGCTCGGCGACGTCGTGCGGCGTGCGCTTCCAGCGCACCTCCGGACGACGTCGGCCGGTGCCCAGACCGGTGCACGGCGCGTCGAGCAGCACCACGTCGAAGCGCTCCGTGTCGCGCAGCGGCGGCGCGAGCGCGTCCCCGACGCGGACGTCCACCGTGACCCCGAGGGTCTCGGCCGCGTCGGACACGGCCTGCGCACGGTGCTCGTGCAGCTCGACCGCCACGACGCGACCGGTCGGGCCGGCCAGCGTGGCGAGGTGCGTGGTCTTGCCTCCGGGGCCGGCGCAGAGATCGAGCACCCGGTCCCCCGGCCGCACGCCGGCGGCGTGCACCACCACCATCGACGCCTCGTCCTGCGGCCGGGCACGGCCCTCGATCACAGCCGGCAGCGTGCGCGGGTCGACGCCGCTGATGCGGATCGCCTCGGGCGCGTTCTGACCCGGCTCGGCGTCCACGCCGGCAGCACGCAGCTCGGCGAGCAGCGCGTCGCGGTCGCCGACGGAGCGCAGCGTGGGGCCGGGCGGGTCGGAGTCCGCGGCCAGCACGGCCGCAGCCCGAGCGAGCCCGAGCCGGTCGGCGAGGTCGTCCACCAGCCAGCGGGGGTGTCCGGTGGTCAGCGCGGCACGGTCGCGCGGGTCGTCGGGCCACGTCGGGCCGCCGGCCTCGAGCGACCGCGACAGACCGCGCAGCACGCCGTTGACGAAGCCGGCCGCACCGTCGGCACGACGTCGCGGCACCACGGTGCGCGCGAGGTCGACGGAGGTGGTCACGGCGGCGTGGGCCGGGACGTGGCTGCGCCACAGCTGCAGCGCCCCGAGCCGCAGCACCCGCCGCAGCGCCGGCTCGACCTCGTCGAGCGGTCGGGCGCACACGGGCGTCAGCAGGTGGTCGAGCGTGCCCTGCCAGCGCAGCGTCTCGTACGCGAGGTGGGCCGCGAAG
>JBFGFG010000098.1:0-8899 GCA_041579655.1 Nitriliruptoraceae bacterium | reverse complement strand
CGGGGAGAACGCGTTCGAGGCGTTCGAGCACGCCGTGAAGCTCGGCTACCGCTACCTCGAGACGGACGTCCACCGCACCGTCGACGGCGTGGTGGTCGCGCTGCACGACGAGACGCTCGAGCGCACCACCGACGGCGAGGGGCCCGTGGACCAGCGCACCTGGGGCGAGGTCGAGCGCCTGACCGTGCGCGGTGGCGGGCGTGTGCCACGCCTGCTGGACCTGCTCGACGCCTGGCCGGGGGTGCGCTGGAACCTCGACTGCAAGGACGGCCAGACCGTGCCGGACCTGGTCGACACGCTGCGGGGGCCGACGCGCTGGACCGGGTGTGCGTGGGCTCGTTCCAGCACCGCACGGTGGCGACGCTGCGCTCGGAGCTCGGCGACGCGCTGTGCACGGCGGCCACCTCGCGCGAGGTCCGGCTGCTGGTCGCGGCCGCTGCCGCACCGGTGACCAGTCGCAGGGCGCGGACGGTCGCGATCGGCGCCGACTGCGTCCAGGTGCCGGTCCGCGACGGGCGGGTACGCATCGTGACCGAGAGCTTCGTGGAGACCTGCCACAGCATCGGGCTGCCGGTGCACGTGTGGACCGTCGACGACCGGGACGAGATCGACGAGCTGCTCGCGCTCGGGGTGGATGGGGTGTTCACCGACGCCGTCGACGTGCTCAGCGACGTGCTGCAGCAGCGTGGCGCGTGGCCACCCCGCGACGGCGACGCGCCATGAGCGAGCAGGCGACGCAGGTCGGTCCGCTCGCCGACCCCGACGCACGGCGTCGGGAGCACCGTGCCTGGTACGCGTACGACTGGGCCAACTCGGCGTTCTCGACCTCGGTCATCACGGTGTTCTCGGGGCCGTACCTGAACGGCATCGCCAAGAACGTGGCGGACGTCAACGGTGACGTGCCGCTGCTGTTCTTCGACGTCGCGGCGAACTCGTACTTCCCGTTCGCGGTCTCGCTGTCGGTGGTCCTCCAGGCGCTCACGTTGCCGTTCATCGGCGCAGCCGCCGACCGTGCTGCGGACAAGCGCCGCTTCCTGCAGCTGCTGGTCACGGTCGGCGCGGTCGCGACCGTGCTGCTGTTCCTCGCGACGGGGGACCGGCTGCAGTTCGGCGCGCTGTGCCTGCTGGTCGCGAACGTCGCGTTCGGCGGCGCGGCGGTGGTGTACGACTCGTTCCTGCCCGAGATCGCCGACCCCGACGAACGCGACGCGGTGTCGAGCCGCGGCTGGGCTGCGGGCTACGCCGGCGGCGGCCTGCTGCTGGCCGTGCACCTGGCGCTGTTCCTCTCCGCGGAGTCGCTGGGGATCGACGAGAACCTCGCGGCCCGCATCGCGATGGCGTCGGCCGGGGTGTGGTGGTTCGCGTTCTCCCAGATCACGGTGCGCGGGCTGACCCGCCGGCCGCCGCAGATGGACCCCACGCTCGGGCACGGCGCCGGCGCCTCGATGCGGGAGCTCTGGCAGACGCTCAGGGCCTTGCGCAAGACACCCCGGACGCTGGTGTTCCTCGGTGCCTTCCTGCTCTACAACGACGGCGTCGCGACCGTGATCTCGGCCGCGGGCATCTACGCCACCGACGAGCTCGGCATCGACCTGTCGACGCTGACCGCCGCCATCCTGATGGTGCAGCTCGTCGCGGTGTTCGGCGCGCTCGCGCTCGGTCGGATCGCGGCCGTCATCGGAGCCAAGCGCACGATCCTCGCCAGCCTGGTGCTGTGGACGGTGGTGATCGCCTTCGGGCGGACCATCGCCGAGGGCGACGTGCAGGCGTTCTTCCTGCTCAGCGGCGCCATCGGGTTCGTGCTCGGTGGGACGCAGGCGCTCAGCCGTTCGCTGTTCAGCCAGATGATCCCCGCCGGCGAGGAGGCGCAGTTCTTCGCGCTCTACCAGCTGTCCGATCGCGGGACCTCGTGGCTGGGCACCTTCGTGCTGGCCGTGGCGGTGAACACGACCGGCACGTACCGCGACGGCATCCTCGTGCTGCTGGCGTTCTTCATCCTCGGCGGCCTGCTGCTCGCGGCGACCGACGTGCGTCGCGCCATCGCCGAGGCCGGCAACGAGGTGCCTGCCCGCGTATGACGGCCCGTTCGTCGCACAGGGCAGTGCACGTCCGACCACCGTCTGCAACCCTTCACCGACCGATCCCGCACGTCCGGGACCTCCTCCCCACACGCCAGGTGGCCTCACATGCTCGCAGGTCTGCTGCTCGCCGGCGGCACGTCGTCGCGGTTCGGGTCCGACAAGGCGCTCGCCGAGGTCGAGGGCCGCACCCTGCTGTCGGTGGCCGAGGCGTGTCTGCGCGAGGTCTGCACCGGCCCGCTGCTGGTCGCGTCCGGTGACGGCGTCGCGCGACCGGGCGTGGGCGACGGTCAGGTCGCCGACCTCGAGCCCGACGCTGGTCCGCTGAGCGCGATCGCGGGTGGGCTGACGGCGCTGTCGTCCGTCTCCGGCGTGGACGCCGTCGCGGTGCTGGCCGTGGACCACCTGCACCCGTCGGCGGCGCTGCTGCGCCTGCTGGCAGCCGCCCGAGGCGACGCCGTGTGCGCGTTGGCCGAGGTCGAAGGACGCCGTCAGCCGTTACACGCCGTGTGGTCGGTCGAGGTCGCCGAGGCCGTGGCCGAGACGGTCGTGGCCGGGGAGCGCAGCGTGCTCGGCTGGCTCGGTGCGCGGCAGGACGTCGTGGTGCTCGGTGACCTCGACCTCGCCCGTGCCGGCATCGCGCCGGACGTGGTGCGCGACGTGGACCGCCCCGGGGACCTGCCCGGCTGAGCCACCTCAGGGTCGATGTCGCACCCCCTGTCTACGTTGGGCCTTCGTGCGTCGGACCCGGGGAGGTGGCGTGCTCCACGTCCACCGCTCGCACGACGTCACGGCGCTCGCCGACGCGCTCGGGTCCCTGCTCGCGGACCCGTTGCCGGACCCGATGCAGACCGAGATGGTGATGGTCGCAAGCCCCGGCATGAAGCGGTGGCTGCAGGGTCGGATCGCGACCGAGCGCGGCGTGCTGGCCAACGTGGCGATGCCGTACCCGGCTGGCTTCCTCGGGGGGATCGTCAACGACCTGCTGAAGGTCGACGCCGAGGAGCTCGTGGACCCCTGGGCCACCGAGCCGCTCAGCTGGTACGTCGCGGGCCTGCTCGGCGCGGTGGTGGACGAGGACGAGGTGTTCGCGCCGGTGCGCAGCTACCTGCGGGCCGGCGGCGACGAGACACCGGACGTCATCGACCGACGCACGCTCGGCTTCGCACGACAGACCGCCGAGCTGTACGACCGCTACGCGCTGCACCGCCCCGACCTGCTCGTGGCGTGGGCCGCCGGCGAGGACGTCGACGCGACGGGCGCTCGTCTGACCACCCACGCGTGGCAGGCCGCGCTGTGGCGCGTCGTGCACAAAGGCCAGCGGATCGGGTCCCCGCCCGAGCGCTTCCGCAGCGCCGTCGCCGCGCTGCGTGGTGACGAGGCGCTGTCCGACGAGGTGCCGCCGCGTCTGTCGGTGTTCGGGATCTCCTCGCTGCCGCGCCTGCACCTGGAGCTGCTTGCCGCGACCGCAGCGACGCGCGAGGTCCACCTGTTCGTCCCAACGAGTGCGCCGCAGCTGTGGGCGCTCGGGGTGCAGCGCGCCGCCGAGCGCCAGCCTGCGTTGCCGGGGTTCGGGCAGGACGCGGGCGACGACGGCGACCGGCTGCGCTCCGGGCTGCTGGTCGCGGCGGGCGGCACCACCGTGGACGCCGCCCAGGTGATGAACGAGGCGGCGGCGGCCGCCGGTGTGGCGCTCGATGACCGGCTGATGCCTGTCCCGGCAGCGACCCCGACCACCGTGCTGGCGGCCATCCAACGCTCGGTGGTCACCGACGCAGCGGCGTCCGGCCCGGTGCAGGAGGGCGATCGCAGCGTCGTGTTCCACGACTGTCACGGTCCGCTGCGGCAGGTCGAGGTGCTGCACGACGAGGTGCGCCGGCTGCTGGACGCCGATCCGACGCTGGAGCCCCGCGACGTGCTGGTGCTGACGCCGGACCTCGCGACGTTCGGGCCGATCCTCGCGGCGGTGTTCGCCAACCGCGCCTACGCGGCGTCGGCGCGGGGACGGGGTCGGGCCGACGGCACGCCACCGCCGGTCCCCGTTGCGGTGACCGGTCGGGCGGTCGGGGCGGGGAACGGCGTCGCGGTTGCGCTGCGTCGGATCCTCGGGCTGGCCGCAGGGCGTGTGACCGCAGCAGGCGTGCTCGACCTGATCCGCACCACGCCCGTCGCCCGTCACCTGCGGCTCACCAGCTCCGAGCTGGACACCCTCGACCGCTGGGTGCGCGAGACCGGCGTCCGGTGGGCCCGCGACGAGGCGGACCGCGTGGCCTCCGGGCAGCCGTCGCGGCGCGACCACACCTGGGCGGCGGGCCTCGACCGGCTGCTGGTGGGGGTCGCGATGGCAGACGAGCGCGACCGCACCCACGGCGGCGTCGTCCCGTTCGACGACGTCGAGGACCAGGGCGACCTCGACCTGCTCGGGCGGCTGCTGCAGGTCGTGGACGTCGTCCAGGAGGTGGCGGGCTGGCGCGAGGCACGCGGCACCGACGGCTGGCGTGACGCGCTGACGGCCGCGCTGGACCGGCTGACCGGCGTCGCGGACGGCGACCCGTGGCTCACCAAGCGGCAGCGCGACGACCACCGTCGCGACCGGCAGCGCGTGGACGCGGTGGTGTGGCAGCTCGGGACGCTGCAGCAGGCGGCGCTGAGCCTCGTGGACGTGCGCGCCGTCGAGCGCTGGGTGGACCGCGAGCTCGACCGTGCGGGTGGCGGCGGAGGCGGCGCCGGCACCGGCGCCGTGACGGTCGCGGACCTGGCCCCGATGCGCGCGGTGCCGTTCCGCGTCGTGTGCCTGCTCGGCATGGACGAGGGCAGCTTCCCACGCACGGACACCCGCCCCGGCCACGACCTCATCGCGGTGGACCGCAAGCCCGGCGACCCCGATCGTCGCGCCGAGGACCGGCACATGTTCGTCGAGGCGCTGCTCGCGGTGCGGGACACGCTGCTGGTGACCTGGACCGGCCGCGACGAGCGCACCGGCCGTGCGCGACCGCCTGCGATCCCCGTCGCCGAGCTGCGCGACGCGGTGGCGGGCGTGGTCGGCGAGAAGGGGCTCGACGCGCTGACCCACGCGCATCCGGTGCTGCCGATCTCGCCGCGCGCCTTCGACGGTCCGGTCGCCTCGTACGAGGCGGACCGCCTGACGGCCGCCGAGGCCCTGCGTGGCCTGCAGGGGCCGGCTCCCGCCTTCCTCGTCGGCGAGCTGCCGGATGATGAGGCCGCCGTCGGTGACGGTGACACCATCGAGCTCAACGCCCTCGTACGCACGTTGCGCGACCCCGCCCGCGCGCTGCTCGACGCGCTCCGGCTGCGCCGCGGGGACCGGGCCACGGCCCACGAGGAGGCCGAGCCGGTCGAGCTCGACGCGCTCGAGCGCTCTCAGGTCGGGCGCGCGCTGCTCGACGCCGCCGGGGGTGGCCGGTCGCCCGACGCCGTCCGGGGCGTGCTGCTGCGGCGTGGCATGACGCCGGCCGCGGCCCTCGGTCGGCAGGCCGTGCTCCCGGTCGAGTCCGACGTGGCCAAGCTCGTGCGCTTCGCCGAGCTCGCCGGCGAGACGCAACGCCTGCGCTTCGAGGTCGAGGTCGCCGGTCGGACGCTGGCCGGCGCCGTCGACGTGGTGCTCGGTGATGGCGAGGCGCGCGTGGTCGACGTCGCGTACGTGCGCCCGCGGGCCGACCGCACGCTGGGCCACTGGGTCACGCACCTCGCGGCGACGCTCGCGCTGCCTGACGTCGCCGTCACCACGGTGGTCGGCCACCGGCCCAGCGGCGGTGCGGGCATCGGCGCGACCGTGTTCCAGCCGACGCCGATCGACGAGGCGCAGCCGCAGCTGGCCCACGCCGTCGAGCTGCACGGCCGCGCCCGGCGCTCCGTGGTGCCGCTGCTGCCAGCGCTGTCGTGGACGTGGGCCCAGCAACGGGCGAAGGTGGTCGCGGCCGCGGCGAAGGCCGGGATGGACGAGGAGGAGGCGGCGGGGCTCAGCCTGCCCGCGCTGCTGGCTGCCTCCGGGCGCGACCCCAAGGTGGTCAAGGCCGTGTCCGGCGCGCTCGCGGCGGCTCGCACCGACTGGTCCGGGGGCTTCATGGGGTTCGGCGCGGTCGAGCAGGAGTCGGTCCGGCTCGTGTATCGCGACGTCGAGCGGGTCGAGGACCTGGTGCACACCGCCCCGTTCGAGGCCGAGGTGCGCTGGGTGAGCGCGGCGGTCGAGGCCGTCGCGGCGGGCAAGAAGCTCGCGAAGGAGTTCGTGACGGCCGCCGAGGCCGCCGTCGTCGACGCCGAGCAGGTGCACGCATGACCGGCACGACCTACGACGTGAAGGCCCCGTTCCCGAACCCGCCCCGGCTGCGTGCGATCGAGGCGTCCGCCGGCACCGGCAAGACCTACTCGATCACGACCACGATCGTCCGGCTCGTGGTCGAGCAGGGACAGACCCTCGACCGCCTGCTGGTGGCGACGTTCACGCGCGCCGCCACAGCCGACCTCGTCAGGCGCACCCGCGAGCGGCTCACCGAGGCCGCCGAGCTGCTGCGCTGGCAGCTCCAACGGGGGCCCGAGCCGAGCTCGGTCGACGAGACGCTGCGACTGCTGCTGGCGCCGTTGGCCGAGGACGGCAGGGGACCGGTCGCGGTCGACCGCCTCGAGGCAGCGTTGGGCTCGATCGACGAGGCGACGATCTCCACGATCCACGGCTTCTGCCAGCGGGTGCTGACGCGGGCCGCGTTCACGTCGGGCGTCGAGACGGGCCTGCTGCTCGACGGCGACGACGCCCGGCTCGTGCACCAGGTGGTCGACGACTGGACGATCAGCCTGCTGCACGACGCCGACGACGCGTTCCTCTCGTCGATGCGGCTGCTGAAGCTGACGCCGGCGACGCTGCGACGGATCGGTCAGGCGGTCGCGGCGGAGCCGGACCTGCACGTGGTCCCCGCGCTCGACGCACGCGACCCCAAGCCGCTGTTCGAGGCGGGCTTCGCGCCGCTCCGGCGTCTCGTGACCGAGCCCGAGATCGTCGAGGAGCTCATGGGGGCGGCTGCGGCCGCCAAGGAGGCCGGCGAGCAGGCCGGCAACGCCAAGTGGTCCGTGCGGTACCTGCGCAAGCCCGCCGAGCGGCTCGTCGACGCCATCGGCGCTGGAACGATGCCGGACGCGAAGGACCTCGCCCGCCTGCACCCGGAGTGGGAGCGCAACGGCGCCGAGGAGACCATGCCCACCACGGTCGCGGGTGCGCAGCTGCCGCAGGCCGTGGAGTCCTTCGTCGAGGCGCTGATCGAGGTCGAGCGGTGCGTGCGGACCCAGCTCGGGGCGCACGTGGTGCAGGCCCTGCGGGAACGCCGGACCGACGAGGGCACCGCGAGCTTCGCCGACCTGCTGCGGCAGCTCGACGCGGCGCTGGCCGCGGACGGCGGTGGGGCGCTCGCCGCAGAGCTGCGGGCGCTGTACGACGTGGTGCTCGTCGATGAGTTCCAGGACACCGACCCGGTGCAGTGGCGCATCCTGCGGACGCTGTTCGGTGAGGGGCGGCACTTCGACATCGTCGGGGACCCCAAGCAGGCGATCTACGGCTGGCGCGGCGCGGACCTCGACACCTACCTCGACGCCGTGGACGACGCCGGCGACCAGCGGTTCACGATGGGCACCAACCACCGCTCCGACGAGGCGTACGTGGGGGCCTGCAACGCGCTGTTCGCCGGCGACGACACGTTCGGGGACGGCGCGACGACAGACGACGGGGACGCCGACCGGGCAGCACGGGTGCAGTACCTCGACGTCGACACGCCGCAGCGGTCCGAGGCGCACCGGCTGTGGCACGACGGTGCGCCGGCGGCCGGGCTCGCGGTGACGTTCCACCGCCGTGCGGACGACAGCGCCTGGCTCGATCTCGGGGCGGCGGAGCGGGCCGTGGTGACCCACACGGCGGCCGAGATCGTGGCGGTGCTCGACCAGGACTGGCGCCGCGCGCACCGGGGTGAGCTGGTGCGCGTCACAGCCGGCGACATCGCCGTGCTCGCGCGCACCAAGGAGCAGGCCAAGGCGATCATGACCGAGCTCCAGCACCGCGGGGTCCCGGCTGTGCTCGCTGGTGGGCGTGACGTGCTCGAGACCTCCGCCGCGGAGGAGCTGGCGGCGCTGCTGGTCTGCCTGCTCTCGCCCGCTGACGAGCGCTCGCTGCGGCGCGTGCTCGTGGGCCCGTTCGTGGGGCTCGACGCGACCGACGTCGAGGAGATGGACGACGACGGCTGGACGCGCTGGTTCGACCTGCTCGGCGGCTGGGCCGCGGCGTGGCAGCGCGACGGGGTTGCCGCCGCGGTGGCGATGGCCGTGCGCGAGGGCGGCGGCGAGACGTGGCTGGCGGCGCAGCGGGACGGTGAGCGCACCCTGACCAACATCCGTCACCTCGCCGAGGTGCTGCAGCGTGCCGAGCGCGAGGAGTCCCTCGGACCGGCCGCGCTGGCGATGTGGTTCGCCGCCCGGCGAGCCGAGGCCGTCGACGAGGACGCACCCCCCGCCGGGGAGGAGCGGGAGCTGCGGCTCGAGCGTGACGCCGACGCGGTGCGCGTGATGACGATCCACACCAGCAAGGGGCTCGAGTTCCCGCTGGTCTGGCTGCCGTTCGGCTGGGCGCCGGACGCCCGGGTCCCCGACGCCGGCAAGCGCGTGCTGCCGTTCGCCGTCAACGACCCCCAGGAGGCAGGCCGGCGCACGCTCTCGCTGCACCCAGCCGCGCTCGGGCCGTCGGTCGCGCCGGGCACCGAGTACGACCGACTGCGCACGCTGGCGCTGCACGCGGACTGGGAGGCCGGTCACCGGCTGGCGTACGT
>JBFGFG010000097.1:0-8954 GCA_041579655.1 Nitriliruptoraceae bacterium | reverse complement strand
GCCGTCGGGTCGATCGCGCCGTCGCGCGGTCCGAAAACGCCGCCGACCACCTCGTCGTGGGCGCGGTAGGCGGGCCAGCGGGCCGCGATCTCGTCCGGCTCGAGCCACGTGACGTCGCAACCCAGCCGACGCTGCAGCTCGATGCCCTGCAGCGCGGCCTCGCGGCCTGCCTCGTCCGAGAGGAACAGGTTGCCCTGGTGGTGCGCACCGGGATCAGGGCGCCAGCCGTCCACGGCCATCTCGTCGGCGAAGGTCTCCAGCAGCTCGAAGGTGTGCAGCGACATGCGCACGTTCTCCTCGAGGTTGAACTGCACCCGCAGGTTCCCGTCGGAGCGCAGCGTCGAGCAGTGCTCGTAGCCAGGCTGGCGCTCGACGACTGCCACGCGCAGCGCCGGCTCGAGGCGCAGCAGGTGGAAGGCCGTGGCGGAGCCCATGGCCCCGCCACCGACGATCACCACGTCGAACATCTGCATCACGGGCTCCCGACCGCACGTCGGACGCACGCTAGGTGTCGCGAGCGACCCGGACACGGGTCCACCGGCAGGGCCTCTGGCGCGTCAGGTGCAGCCGCTGTCAGGACGCGCGCAGCGCTGCGATCGCCTCGGCGAGCAGCGCGACGCTGGCCGCGTCCACCGCGTCGAGCCGCGACAGGTCGACGGGAGCATCACCAGCCAGCGAGCGGATCACGGCCAGCACGACGCCCTCACCGGTGGAGACCACGGGGATGTCGCGCGTGATCGCGGCGCTGTCCACGACGTCGTAGCCGTCCTGCGTGGTGACGTAGCGGCCGGGGCGGAAGGTCTCGGCCAGCGCCAGCGCGACGCCGTACGCCGTCGGCGGGTTCGTCATCAGCGGGTGCTGTGCGAGCGGCGGCCTGGGCTCGCTCACGGTGCGCCGGCGGGGGCCGGCACCAGCGCCGGGTCGTCGCTGGCGAACACCACGAACTGCGAGCCGCGGTCGCACACGGCCTGCGCCTTGACGAACACCCGCAGCCCGTCGCGCTCGACCAGCATCTCGGACTCGAACACCTCGTCCTCGGCGTTGAGCACCGTCCAGCCCTCCAGCCGCAGGTAGCCCACCATGATCTCGACCGGGGTGCGCTCGCTGTAGCCCTGGGCCGTGCGCAGCGCGCCGTCCTCGCTGGACGCCGACACGATCGACGCCTCAGGCAGCGGGAGCTCGGGCACCGGCGCCGTGGACGGCGGCGAGGATGGGCACGGCTGCAGCCCCGCCAGCGGCGCGAGGCGCGCCGGGTCGATGTCGTCGGGGTACGCGATGCCGGTCTGGGTACCGGGTGCGGCGGGTGCGCTGCCGGCGTCCGGCGCGACGTCGGGTGTGGCGCTCGCGGCCCCGCTCGGGGCGGCCCCTTCGCTGGGTGTCCCGTCGCTGCAGGCGGTCAGCAGACACGTCGCCAGCACGGCCACCGAGGTGGTCCGCAACCGGCGCGAGGTGGTGGGCATGCGCGGAGGCTAACGGCCCCCGTGCCGGGCAGGAGATCGCCCGTCCGGCGGCGAAACCACGAGGGTGGGACGACCGACCCAAGGGAGCGTCCGGATGCGCAAGACCGTGAGCCTCGGCTCGACACTGATCCTCGTGGGAGCGATGTTCTCCCCGGGTCTCGCGACGGCCGTGGAGGAGAGCCCGACCTCGTGTGCGGCTCCGGCGGCTCCGAGCTTCGAGATGGCCTACATCGACCGCGCTCGCGCGGGTGGCGAGCCGATCGTCACCCGGCACCCGGACGGGCAGCTGCTGTGGGGTTCCCACGCCGGCACGACGCACTTCTACTCGCCCGCCGCGGCGAGCCCGAACACGGCCGGCTTCGTGCAGAACTACGAGGGCCAGACCTACTACTACGTGACCGACGACCAGGAGAGCTGGGAGTTCGTCCCGCGCACCCCGGTCAAGGCGATCGGCCCGGTCGTGGGTGTGCCGGCCACCGGCTTCTCGGACCCCGAGTTCGCCATCGAGCAGGACGGCACCGTCTACGTCTCGGAGATCAACCTCGCGAACGTGGCGGTGAGCAAGTCCGAGGACGGCGGCCACAGCTACGAGCTGGTCAACGTGTTCTCGTTCACCTCCTCCGACCGCCAGTGGATGGCGGCCGACGGCGACGGCGAGCTGTACATGACAGCCAACGGCTTCGGCGGCGGCAGCTTCCCGTCGTCGGCCGCGGGCAACCTCGGTCACTTCATGGCGAAGTCCACCGACGGTGGACTGACCTGGGGTGAGGCGTCCAAGACCAACTCCAACGGCGTGGGCGACATCCAGATCGACCACGAGCGCGGGATCATGTACGAGATGACCCCGGCCGGCAGCAACCTGCAGATCGCCCGCTTCCCCAACATCCGCGAGGAGTCCACGGACTTCACCGTCGAGCGCTTCACCATCGCGACGGGCGTGACGATGTCGGGGGTGCAGCGCCTGATCGACCCGACGTTCGACATGGACGCCGAGGGCAACCTGTACGCGACGTGGAGCGACAACCCGGCCAACGACAAGGCCGGCATCTTCTACGCCTCCTCCACCGACCAGGGCGAGACGTGGTCGACCCCGATCAAGCTCGACACCTCCGCCCACGACGACGTGTGGCCGTGGATCGCGGTCGGCGAGAAGGGCAACGTTGCCGTCGCGTGGCTCGAGTCCAACAAGGCGACCAACGCCACGCTCGGCGGCGAGGCCGGCGGCGAGGGCACGGAGTGGCACGTGAAGGTCGCCACCTCGACCTCGGCGCTCGGCTGCGACGCCTCCGACACCGCGGCGTTCACCGTGACGACCGCCTCCAGCGAGCCCGTGCACGTCGGCACGATCTGCCAGCACGGCACCACGTGCCAGGCCGACCGCACCGACCGTCGCCTCGGTGACTACTTCACCGTCGAGGTCGACGCTGAGGGCGCCGTGCACGTCGCGGTCTCCGACACCCGACAGGGCGGCGCGATCTCGCTGCCGCTGCACATCCGTCAGACCGACGGGCCGCTGCTCGTGAACGGCGAGGTCTCGCCGGACGCGCCCGGCACCGTGACCGGGGGCGGTGCGCAGGGCGGCTCCTCACAGGCCAGCACCACCAGCGGCACCCACGGCGGCAGCAGCGTCTGGCGCGTGGCCTGACAGACGGCCGACAGGCACCACGAACGGCGCGTCCCCCGGGGCGCGCCGTTCGTCATGCGCGGCCGTACCAGCGCCGGCCGAGCAGCAGCACGACCGCGACCAGCCCCGTGGTGATCGCCAGCAGCACCAGCGTGATCGTGGCGCCGTAGCCGAACGACAGGAACTCGAAGGCCTGGTCGAACACGTACACGGGCGCGAACAGCGTGGCGTTGTCCGGGCCGCCGTCGGTCATCACGTACGCCGGCACGAAGTTCACCTGCAGCGACAGGATGAGGTCGCGCACGAACAGCAGCACCAGCAGCGGCGCCATCGACGGCAGCGTGATGCGCGTCAGCGCCTGCCACGGCGAGGCACCGTCCACGGCCGCCGCCTCGTACAGCTCCTCGGACAGCTCGCGACGCGCAGCCAGCACGACGAGGAACGCCTCGCCGATCGGGAACGTCATCATCACCACGATCGCCCAGCGGGCGCCCCATGCGGTGGACAGCCACACCGGTTCGGGCAGCCCCAGCATCCCGAGCAGCCCGTTGACCGGGCCGTACAGCGGGTTGAACAGCCACAGGAACACCAGCGCGAGCGTGATGTCCGGCAGCACGGTCGGCAGGTAGACCAGCACCCGCTGCCAGCGGGCGCCGCGGCGGGGGCGCGCCAGCGCGATGCCCATCACGGTCGCGGCCAGCATGCGCAGCGGCACCGCCATCACCGCGAACAGCAGCGACGCCTGCAGCGAGGCGCGCAGCAGCGGGTCGGAGACCAGCCGACGGAGGTTCGCCAGCCCGGTGAAGGACGGCGTGCCGAAGCCGGTGTGGTCGGTGAACGCGTAGCCGAGGTTCACGGCGGCCGGGACGACCAGCAGCAGCGCGACACCGGTCAGGAACGGTGCCAGCAGCAGCCACGCCACGGTGCGGGACGGCGCCCGTGCGGGGGAGGAGCTCACCCCTGCGCGAACAGCTGCGCCGCGAGCTCGTCCATGCGGCGAAGCGCGTCCTCACGGTCGATGCGACCGAGGAACGCGGACTCCAGCGCGTCGTCCACCGCGTCCTCGACCTGCGCCCACGCCGCCACGTGCGGGGTGGCGCGCGCGATGCGAGCGTTGTCGGCGAACACCTCGGAGTGCGCCGGTGGCGCGCTGGGGTCGAGGAAGCCGGGAGAGTCCAGCACGTCGATGCGCGACGGCACGGTGCGGCCGGACTCGGCGAGGATCGTCTGGCCCTGCTCGCCCATCGCGAACTCGATCACGCGCCACGCGTCGGCCTCGAGCCCGGTGCCGCCCACGATGCAGTACGCGTCGCTGTGCAACATCGTCACCGGCTGACCGCCCGGCGCGACCGGCAGCGGCACTACGTCCCAGTCGAAGCCGGTGATGGTGCGCAGCGTCGGGGTGGACTTGCGGGAGTTGAGGTAGATCCCGAGGCCGCCGCGGATGAAGCGCGACTCGTGGTCCTCGGACTGCACCTGCGCGTCCGGCGGCACCACGCCGTGCACCAGCGACAGGTCGAGGAAGAAGTCGTACGCCTCGCGCGCCGGACCCTCCGACAGCGTCAGCCGCGTCGGGGCGTCGGTGTCGTCCACCACCTCGCCACCGTTGGACCACACGAACGGCGCGAGCCGGATCAGCGACGCGTCGGTCCCCAGCCCGTAGCCGCCGTCGCCGGTCATCGCCTGCGCCGCCGTCACGAGCTCGTCCCAGCTCCAGCCGTCGTGCGGCACCGCGATGCCTGCGGCGGCGAACATGTCGAGGTTCACGTAGGCGACCAGCGTGGAGACGTTCTGCGGCTGGCACGACAGCGTGCTGCCGTCGTAGCGGAACGCCTCCAGCGGCGGCTCGACGAAGTCGGACTCGTCGAGCGCGTCGCTGGCGTCGAGGTAGGGCTGCACCTGCTCGAGCGTGCCCTGCTCGACGAACTGGCCGTACTTGCGGAAGTTGATCAGGAACAGCTCCGGTGGCGAGCCGCCGGCGATGGCGGTGGCCAGCCGCGCGAGCAGGTCGTCCTGCTTCGCCACCGGCGAGATGCGCAGCGTCAGGTCGGGGTTGGCGTCCGCGAACGCGCCGGCCATCGCCTCGTAGCCGGCGATCTCCTCAGGACCGCCCACCAGCAGCAGCGTCAGCTCCCGCGGCGCATCAGCGTCGCGTGTGGCGCCGGCGCCGCTGCACGCGGCGAGCAGCAGCGCGACGCTCAGGACGGCGGCAGGGATGCGGATGGTCATCGTCGCTCCAGCAGGTGCAGCGGGTCGTGGAGGAACACGCGCTGGCCCACGAGGAACACCAGCACCGACGGCACGGCCAGCGCGGTCGCGCCGGCCATCAGCAGCGGCCAGTCGGTGGGCGCGAGCTGCTGCATCAGCCGCAGCCCCAGCGGCGCGGTGTAGACGTCGGGCGACGACAGGTACAGCAGCGGGTCGAGGAAGTTGCCCCAGTGGAACGTGAACGCCAGCACCGTGATCGCAAGCGTCACGGGGCGCACCTGGGGCATCGCGATGGACCACCAGCTGCGCAGCGGACCGGCGCCGTCGACCGCTGCCGCGTCGAGCACGCCGGGGTCCAGCCGGTGGAACGCCCAGGCGTACACCAGCACGTAGAACGGGCTCGTGGCGACGAGCCCCAGCGCGATGAGCGGGACGAGCGTGTCGACGGCACCGACCAGACGGAACAGCTCGAAGCGGGTCGCCCACACCGCGGTCACCGGGACCAGCAGCGCGACGAACGTGAGCGTCACCACCGCGCGCTTCTGACGGGCCGGCAGCAGCCGGATGCCCCAGCCGGCGAGCGACCCCACCAGCAGGCTCAGCGGCACCGCGAACGCCACCACCAGCAGCGAGTTGCGCAGGTAGGTCGCCCACGGGAGCGCGCCCCAGATCGCCGAGTAGGCGGACAGGCTCGCCTCGGCGGGCAGCAGCTCGAGTCCGCGTGGCGGCGGCAGCCCGCGGCCCCGCAGGGACCCGAGCACCATCACCACCATCGGCAGCGCGAACAGGACCGCGCCGAGCGCCACCACCAGGCGCGCGAGCCGGTGCTGCGGATCGGGTCGGGCGGGGGTGGTCACGGCCGAGCAGTCTAGGCCCCGGCGTTTCACACGAGGGCTCGTCGGGCATGCCGCTGGTGGCCACGCCAGGAGGGAGCGCCATCATGTCCAGGACACCGACACACGACTCGACCCGTCAGCCGATCGAAGGCACCGACCACGAGCGTGGTGACGGGCACGGCGGCGGCGGCAGCTACGCCCGCTTCGCGGCGATGATCGCCACCTCGACGGTGGTGATGTTCGCCCTGACCTACACCAACAGCATGCAGGTGTTCGGGCATCTCCATGTCAGCCAGGAACGCATCTACATGGCGATGCTGATGGGCGGCATGATGGCGATCGTGATGCTCGCGTTCATGTGGCGCATGTACGGCGACACCCGTGCGAACGTGGCCGTGCTGCTCGTCGCGCTGCTGGTGGCGGGCACGGGCTTGTTCCTGTCGCGCTCACAGGCCCTCGTCGACGACTCGGGCTACATGGGCGGGATGATCCCGCACCACTCGATCGCGATCCTCACCAGCCAGCGCGCATGCATCGAGGACGTCAGGGTGCGCGAGCTCGCCGACGCCATCATCGTCGCCCAGCGCAAGGAGATCGCCGAGATGGAGTGGCTGCTCGACGACATCGCGGCGAACGGTCGTGCCACGACCGCCGAGGAGGCCGCCGCACGGCCCGTGCCCGAGTTCACCGGCAGCGTGGATCCGACCCGCTGCTGAGGGGGTCACACGCTGATGCGTGGGTGCCTCAGCGTGTGCCGGCGACCAGCCAGCTGCTGAACGGCACGACGGGCGAGCCGTCGATGGTGTCCTCGATCAGCATGTCGGACATGCGCATGATGATGCGCTTGCGCACGTCCTTGCCTGCAGCCGTGAACGCCGGGCCCCACGGCGTCGCGGTGATCTGCGCCGCGACGTAGCGCGTGATCGAGGGCAGCGTGACCTCGGGGGCCACGACCTCCATGGTGACGTCGCTCAGCCCGGCGGCCACGAACGCGTCGCGGATGCGCTCGCCCGACGGCACGAAGGCCTCGGCCATGCCGGCCATCGCGTCGGCGCCGAGCATCTCGGTCATCGCGGTGAGCTGCGCGTGGAAGTAGGGGGAGTCCTCGATCGCGGTCCAGGCGGTCACCGCGACGGTCCCGTGGGGCTTCGCGACGCGCGCGAACTCGACCACGGCGGCGTCGAGGTCGGGGAAGAACTGGATGCCCTGCTGGGACACGACGGCGTCGAAGGTGGCGTCCTCGAACGGCAGCGCCTGCGCGCTGGCGTGGTGCCACCCGATCGTCGGGGCGCCGCGCGGGGCCCGGTCCTGCGCCATCGCCAGCATCGCCTCGTTGACGTCGACACCGGCGACGCGACCCTTCTCGCCGACGCGCTGGGCCGCCGCACGGGAGAGGAAGCCGGTGCCGCACGCCACGTCGAGCACCGAGCTGCGCTCGCCGGGCTCGACGCGGTCCAGCAGCGCCTCCACGAGGGGCGTCATGAACACGCGGTGGTGCTGCTCGTACGCCGCCGGGGCGTCGTCTGCCACCTGGAAGCCGCTCTCGTCGCTCATCATCATCCCTCGCTCCGGGGCGCAAGGATTGCACCGGACCGGCTGACTGTACGACGCGCCTGCCACCCGAGGGAGTGCCGGCCCACGTCGAGGTCACTCGCCGGTCCGGCCGTTCACGGTGTCCGTCCGTGTGGCCGCGACGTAGGCTCCGGGCATGGCTGACGACACCGCATCTGCGCAGACGTCGAGCGCGGTCGAGCGCAACGTGCTCGGCGGTCCGCTCGAGGGCTGCAGCGTGGACCCGGTGACCGGTTGGTTCCGTGATGGCTCATGCCGGACCGGAGCTGGGGACGTCGGCAGCCACACGATCTGCGCGGTGATGACGCCCGAGTTCCTCGAGCACCAGCTGGCGATAGGCAACGACCTGTCGACCCCGCGGCCCGAGTTCGGCTTCCCGGGTCTGGTGCCGGGGGACCGCTGGTGCGTCACGGCGCCGAACTGGGTCCGCGCGCACCGGGACGGCGTCGCGGCCCCGGTCGTGCTGGCGTCCACCAGCGAGGCCGTGCTGCGGATCGTGCCGCTCGAGCTGCTCCAAGCGGTGGCCATCGACGTGCCGGACGATGCGCGCGGCCTCGAGGGCTGAGACGCGCCGGGGCGGACGACTCGGTCAGCCGTGCTCGCGGCGTGCGCTGGACCACGCGCGGCCTGCTCGCCAGCCGGCCCAGCCGGCGAGGGACACCAGGCTCAGCACCACCACAACGAGCGTGACCGACAGGCCCGGTCGCGCGCCGCTCACCGCCCCGCGGGCCGGCACGGCCGCACGCTCGCGCACACCGGGCTCGCGGGCCTGCTCGAGCAGCGAGGCCAGCAGGTCCTGCGGTGGCGCCACGTCTGGCACCACCTCGTCCTCGGCCATCCTGGCGAGCCGCGCGTGGAGCCGTCGCTGGCGGTCGGCCTCCTCGGCGCACGCGTCGCAGCGGCGTAGGTGTCGCTCCACCAGCCGCGCGGCCGGGCGTGACAGCTCGCCGTCGACCAGCGCCGGTAGCCGGCCTCGGACACGTGCACAGCGCTTCGGGATCTCGCTCACGAGCCCACCGCCTCTCGTAGCCGGGCGTGTGCCCGGTGCAGTCGTACCTTCGCCGCCGACTCGCTGATGCCGAGCGCCTTCGCGGCCTGCTTCGTGGACAAGCCGCGGATGTCGCGCAGCACGATGACCTCGCGGTCGTCAGCCGACAGCGTCTCCATCGCGGCGAGCACCTCGTCGGCGTGGTCGCGCGTGGCGACGTCGGCCGCCTCGTCGCGGCCGGCCGCGACGTCCCGATCGTCACCGGG
>JBFGFG010000096.1:0-8955 GCA_041579655.1 Nitriliruptoraceae bacterium | reverse complement strand
TGCCCACCACGAACGAGGTGATCGACAGCCGGTCCGCCGCCGGGTTGCCGAGGATCTCCCGCTGCGGGTGCGCCGACCAGCGCGCGATGGCGCGCTCGACGAACGACTCCTCCAGCGACGCCGACAGCTCGCTGTCCGGCAGCGTGCGGCGGCGGGACTCGAAGGCGAGCCGGCCGCCCTCGTAGCGCACGTCGTGCAGCGACAGCGGCGGCTCGGCGCGGCCGTCCACGTGCACCCACAGGCCCGTCGCGGCGTCGAGCTCGTACAGCGGCAGCAGCTTCCAGCCGTGCTCGGCGACGAACTCCACGGCGGCGAGGATGAACTCGAACACCTGCTCGGAGATGAAGTAGTTGAAGTTGACCCGCACCCAGCCTGGCTTGATGCCCTCGCAGCCGCGGGTGATCTCGCGCTCGAACGCGTGGCTCTGGTCGAGGTCGATGCCGAGCAGCCGGTGGCCGTACGGGCCGGCGCACGAGCAGCCGCCCCGGGACTGGATGCCGAACAGGTCGTTGAGCAGCGCCACCACGTAGTTGTGGTGCAGGTAGCGGTGTCCCTGCTCGAGCCCCGGTCCGCCGTTGCCCACCACGAACGAGGTGATCGACAGCCGGTCCGCCGCCGGGTTGCCGAGGATCTCCAGCTGCGGGTGCGCCGACCAGCGCGCGATGGCGCGCTCGACGAACGACTCCTCCAGCGCCCGGATCGCCTCGACGCCGACCGCCTGCTTGAGCTGGAACACCAGGCCGGCGCGGATCGAGCCGACGATGTCCGGGGTGCCGCCCTCCTCACGGTGCTCGATGTCGGTGAGGTAGACGTGCTCGTCGGGGTTGACGTACGCGACGGTCCCGCCGCCGGGCACCGACGGGACGCTGTTGGTGAACAGCTCGCGGCGGGCGATGAGCAGCCCCGGCGTGCCCGGTCCGCCGATCATCTTGTGGGTGGAGATGACCACCGCGTCCTTGTAGTCCAGCGCGTCGTCGGGGTGCGGCGGGTCCGAGGGCGGCGGGTCCATCTCGATCTGGACGTACGGCGCGGCTGCGGCGAAGTCCCACACGCTCAGCGCGCCGTGGCGGTGCAGCACCACGCTGATGCAACGGGTGTCGGAGATGATCCCGGTCACGTTGCTCGCGGCCGAGAACGAGCCGATCTTCAGCGGTCGGTCGGCGTACTTCTCCAGCTGGCGCTCGAGCTCGTCGAGGTCGATGTGGCCGTCGGCGTCCTCGTGGATCGGCACCACGTCCGCCAGCGACTCGCGCCACGGCAGCTCGTTGGAGTGGTGCTCGAACGGTCCGATGAACACCACCGGACGCTGGTCGGCGGGGATCAGCTCCGACAGCCCATGGCGCGCGTCGAGGTCGGCGGGCAGCCGCAGCTGCAGCACCTCCACGAGCCGGTTGATGGCGGCGGTGGAGCCGCTGCCGCAGAACAGCACGGCGTGGTCCTCGACGGTGGCGCCGACGCACTCGCGGATGATGGCGCGCGCGTCCTCCCGGAAGCGGGTGGTCTGCAGCCCGGTGCCGGACGACTCGGTGTGGGTGTTGGCGTACAGCGGCAGCACGACCTCGCGGATGAGGTCCTCGAGGAACGACAGCGAACGGCCGCTGGCGGTGTAGTCGGCGTAGGTGACGCGGCGCGGCCCGAACGGACCGAGCACGACCTCGTCCTCACCGATCACCGATGACCGGATCGTCTCCAGCAGCTGCTCGTCCACCACGCACCCCCGCCCCACCGGCCCCACCGACCGGGACCGGTGACCGACCGTAGGTCACGTCACGCAGGGCTCGCTGGCCCGCGCGTCGAAGTACTCCAGTCACCGCACACCCAGCCCTGACGGAGTCCTCCCGTGTCCCTGCGTCGTTCCGCGACCACCCTGTTCGCGACCGCCATCGCCGCCAGCCTCATCGCCGCAGCCCCGGCCGCGACCGAGCTCGCTCCCCCGGACCCGAACCGCTGGGCGCCGGTGGCCACGGCCACGATCTACCCGAGCGTCTACATGACGACCAACGGCGCCGGCTGCACCTCCAACTTCGTGCACGAGGAGTTCGTGACGCTGCCCAACCAGTCGGTGCGTCGTGACGTCTACCTCGGCTACGCCGCGCACTGCGCCGGCAAGGGCGGCAGCACCGACACCAACGGCTGCCTCGCCGGCTCGCAGGCGCTGGGCACGCAGGTCACGATCAAGGGCGCCTCGAAGCCGGGCGTGCTGGCGTACTCCTCGTGGGCGACGATGATCGCCAAGGGGCAGGCCACCAGCAGCAACGAGTGCAAGTACAACGACTTCGCGCTGGTGCTGGTCGACCCGGCGGACCACGCCAAGGTCAACCCGTCGGTGCCGGTGTACGGCGGCCCGACCGCGCTGGGCGGCGCGTCCGCCCGGGGCGACCTGCTCTACAGCGTCGGCAACTCGAGCCTGCGTCTGGGCATCGGCCAGCTCGGCCCGAAGAACGAGGTGTCCCTCGGCATGGAGAGCGGCGGCTGGAGCCACCGTGTCTACGCCGTCAGCCCCGGCATCCCCGGGGACTCCGGCAGCGGGCACATGGACGCCCAGGGGCGCGCGATGGGCGTGAGCTCGACGCTGGCGCTGCTGCCGTACGCGGGCAGCAACGGCGTGGCCGACCTGCGCAAGTCGCTGGACTACATGTACGCCAACACGGCGCTGCGACCGCAGCTGGTCGCCGGCACGCAGGCGTTCAAGCCGCGCCCCTGAGCGCCGACCCGACGCAGCCGCCTGACGCCGTGACCGCGCGATGGTCGCGGGCCACGGCCGTGCGGGCCGTAGGCTTCGCGCCGCCCCGCCCAGCGAGCCATCGATGACCGACGACGTCCACGGGGGACCCGGCACGGCCGGAGCCCTCGCCACCCCCGCCACGCCGGGACCCGGCGACGACGGCTGGCTGCCCCCCTCGAAGGGCGGACGGCGTCGCCGCGGGCGCTGGCTGCTGACGATCCTGCTCGTGCTGGTGCTGCTGCCGCTCGGGTACGGCGGCGCGCTGGCGGCGCACGGCGCGAGCAGCATCACCCGCATCGACGCCTCGGGCCTGACGACGGCGGGTGCGGTCACCAACATCCTGGTCGTGGGCTCCGACAGCCGCGCCGAGCTGACCCCGGAGCAGCGCGTCGCGCTGACCACCGGCGGGGACGCCGGTGCCGAGCGGACCGACACGATCCTGCTGATCTCCTCGCGCGGCACCGACGTGGCGATCCTGTCGTTCCCGCGCGACCTGTGGGTGAGCCGCTGCGACGGCTCGTCCCAGCGCATCAACACCGCCGTGCAGCTCGGCGGCCTCAGCTGCCTCGTCGAGACGATCACGGCCGTGTCCGGCATCCCCGTGCACCACGTCGTGCAGGTCAGCTTCGGCGGCTTCGTCGAGGTCGTGGACGCCGTGGGTGGCGTGGAGGTCTGCCTCGAGAACGCGATCAACGACCGCGACGCAGGCCTCGACCTGCCGGCCGGCTGCCAGACGCTCGCCGGCGCCGACGCGCTCGGCTTCGTGCGCGTGCGCAAGATCGACGACGACCTGCAGCGCATCGCGCGCCAGCAGCGGTTCCTGACGGCGCTCGCGAAGCAGATCGTGCAGCCGAGCACCCTGCTGGTGCCGTGGACCGGCTGGGAGACCGTCGGCGCGCTCGGCTCGGCCGTGAGCGCGGACCAGGGCCTCGGCCCCCGCGAGCTGGTCAGCCTCGCCTCCGCCGCCCGTGGGCTCGCCGCAGGCAACGCGGTGCGCGCGACCGTGCCCACCACCCCGACGTTCATCAACGGCGCTGACGTGCTGATCGAGGCGAACGACGCGGCCGCGCTGTTCACCGCGTTCCGGACCGGCGCCGTGCTCGACCTCGTCAGCGAGGAGGTCGGCGACGCCGCACCCCGCGCCGAGACGGACGTGGTGATCCTCAACGGGGCAGGCATCAGCGGGCTGGCCGCCAGCACCGCCTCGGCGCTGCAGGCGCTCGGCTACCCGGAGCCACGGCTCGGCAACTCCGACCCGGTGCGCGTCACCACCGTCCAGCACCCGCCGCAGCTGCTCGCCGAGGCGGAGCGGCTGGCCGACGACATCGGCGGCGCCATCGGCGTGCGACCGGCCGTCCGGGCCGGCGCCGACGGCTCCGCCGTCACCCTCGTGCTGGGCACCGACATCTCCGGCTGACGGGCTCCCACCGCAACCGGCGCGCGGCGGTGACGCGCTGGCCGCCCACCGACCGTCGGGTGGTTTCGCTCACCGCGTCCGGCTGACTACCGTCGCGCAGATGCGCGTACTCACGATCTGTCTCGGGAACATCTGCCGTTCACCAACGGCCGAGGCTGCTATCCGTGAGGCCGCTGACGCGGTCGGGCTGACCATCGAGGTCGAGTCGGCCGGCACCGGGGACTGGCACATCGGCGAGCTGCCCGACTCGCGCATGCGAGCGGCCGCCGCGGCCGTGGGCCTGCCGCTCAGCGGCCGTGCGCGACAGGTCGAGGCAGCCGACCTCGACACGTTCGACCTGATCGTCGCGATGGACAACGACAACCTGCGGGTGCTCGAGTCGCTGTGCACCAGCGACGCGCACCGCAAGCGCATCGCGCTGTTCCGCAGCTGGGACCCGCGCCCCGACAGCCTCGAGATGCCCGACCCGTACTACGGCGGCCCCGAGGGGTTCGACGAGGTCGTGCGCATCTGCCGCCGGACCGCCGAGGCCTTCGTCGCGGACCTCGTCGCACGGTGAGCGACCTCGTGCTCGCGTCGGCGTCACCACGCCGACGTGACCTGCTCGCGTGGGCCGGCGTCCCGGTCCACGACGTGCGACCCACCAGCGTCGAGGAGACCCCGCTCGACGGAGAGGGGCCGGCCGCGCTCGTGCGCCGGCTGGCCGTGGCCAAGGCCGAGGCTGCCCCGCGCGGCCCCCACGAGGTGGTGCTGGGGTCCGACACGGTGGTCGCGCTCGGCAGCACGGTGCTCGGCAAGCCCCGCGACGACGAGGAGGCGGCCGCGATGCTGCGCGCGTGGTCCGGGCGGACCGTCGGCGTGTGGAGCGGCGTCGCCGTCGCGAGCCACACCGGCACCGAGGTCGACGTCGTGCTCACGATGCTGCGCATGGCGTCGCTGTCCGAGCATGACGTGGCCGCGTACGTCGCGACCGGCGAGCCACGGGGCGTCGCCGGCGCGTTCCGTGTCCAGGGCCGGGGCGCCGCGCTGGTCACGGAGCGGCACGGCTGCTGGACCAACGTGGTGGGGCTGCCGGTGTGTCGCACGCTCGCGCTGCTGCTCCCGCACGAGCTGCACGGCACCGGCGACGGCTGCAGCCCGGGCCGGACCCCGCCGGTCCCCGAGGGCTGGCCCGGGCGCTCCGCCTGATGCTGCTGGTCTGCCCGGTCGGGTCACCCCGTTAGCCTGCGACGTTCGACGCGTCCGTCGACGAGGAGGCTCCGTGGCGCTCACCGATGACCTCCCCGCAGAGGAGACCCGTGAGCTGCTCCAGGCCCTCATCCGGAACCGCTGCGTCAACGACGGCGATCCGACCTCGGGCGAGGAGCACCGCAACGCGAGCGTGCTCGAGGCGTACCTCATGGGCGCGGGCATCGAGCTGCAGCGCTTCGAGCCCGTCCCGGGCCGCGTCTCGCTGATCGCGCGGGTGCAGGGCAGCGACGCGTCCGCCCCGACCGTCGGGCTGATGGGACACACCGACGTGGTGCCCGTGACCCCCGAGCGCTGGCGCCACGACCCGTTCGCGGGCGACGTGATCGACGGCCACGTGTGGGGACGCGGCGCGATCGACATGCTCAACCTCACCGCGTCGATGGCCGTGGCCGTGCGCCGTCTGGCGATGGGCCCACGGCCGCGCGCGAGCGTGCTGTTCATGGCCGTCGCCGACGAGGAGGGCGGCGGTGAGCTCGGCGCAGGCTGGCTCACCAAGCACGCGTGGGACGAGGTCCGGTGCGACGTCGTGCTCACCGAGTCCGGCGGGATGCTCACGCGCACGCCGGCTGGCCCCCGCATCGCGATCGGCAACGCCGAGAAGGGCGTGTCGTGGCGGGACGTGGTCATCAGCGGTCGTGCCTCGCACGGCTCGCGCCCGTACGGCGCGGACAACGCGGTCGTGACCGCAGCCGAGGTCGTGCGACGCCTCGCGTCCCACCGCGGCGGCGCCAAGGTCACCGAGTCCTGGCGCGCATGGGTGACGATGCAGGGCTTCGACGCACCGCGGGAGTCCGCGTTGCTGGACCCGGCCCGAGTGCTGGACGCCATCGACGGCTGGGACGACGCCGGCGAGCGCGCGCTGGCCCACGCGATGACGCACACGACGTTCTCGCCGAACGTGATCCACGGCGGCACGAAGACGAACGTGATCCCGGACGAGGTCGTGGTCCGGCTCGACATCCGCACGCTGCCCGGGACCACCGACGCGGACGTGGACGCGGAGCTCGCGGTGATCCTCGCCGGTCTCGAGGACCGCGTCAGCTGGCACCCGTCCATCGAGAGCCGCCCGGCCAGCATCTCACCGACGGACAACAGCTGGTGGGAGCTGCTGGGCTCGCTGGCCCGCGAGGCGCACCCCGACGCCCAGCCCGTGCCGCGCATGGTCGCTGGCGGGACCGACGCGGTGTGGTTCCGCGGTCGTGGCGTGCCGTCGTACGGCGCCGGGCTGTTCTCGGCCAAGGTCGATCTCGCGGCGTACACCGAGATGTTCCACGGGCCGGACGAGCGCGTCGACGTCGAGTCGCTCGGGCTCTCAGCCGCATACTGGCGCGAGGTCGTGCGCCGAGCGGCGTGAGCGCGGGACGTCGCCGTGGCGCGACTCAGTCGCAGTCGGCACCCAGCAGGCACGAGGTCCCGGCCGGGCCGTCATCGCCGAAGTAGAGCTCGACGCCGTCAACCCCACCCACGGGGCTCTGGGGGTCGATCCTCTCGTCCGGCTCCTCCTCGGGCCCATCACCGCCGACGGTGACCTTGGCGTCGCCCGGCGCCACGATCTGGGCGTCGGGCTCGGCCGCCGGGGCTGCGTCCGCCTCGGCTGCGCCGGCCGGCGATGCGACCACGGGCTGCACGACGGGCTCGGTGGGCGGCGTCACGCGGGTGGTCCCGGACGCACCGGCGCGCTCGATGGGCGTCAGCGCCATCGCGCTGACGTCCGACGCGGGCGCGGCTGCGATCGACGTCTGCGGGGTGCTCGACTCGGTGAGCGACTCGCCGCCGACCGCCGACACGCCGACGACGGCGCTCATGACGAGCGCCGGGGCGAGCACCGCGACGGGCAGCGCCTCACCGAGTCCGGCGACGCGCGAACGCACACGGCCGACGACGCCGATGACGGGCAGGGCGAGCACGCCGTAGCCCTGACGGAGCTTGCCGCGGGCACGGGACAGCAGCACGCGGACGGATCCGGCGGTCATGCCGAGCTGGTCGGCGACGTCCGCGACGGGGACGCCGAGGGCGTCGCGCTGCCACAGGGCAACCCGGTCGGACTCGCGCAGCTCGGCGAGGCGGCCGTGCAGCACGGCCGCTGCCTCACGCTCGACGACGTGGTCCTCGAGCGGCGCGAGGTCGAGCGGCCGCTCGATGTGCAGGTCGAGCGGCACCGTCGGGCGCTGCGCGCGGATGTGGTCGATGGCGGCGCGTGCGGCGATCGTCTTCAGCCACGGGCCGACGCGCTCGGCGTCGTCGAGCTGGTGGATGCGCATCCACGCACGCAGGAACGTCTCCTGGACGATGTCCTCGACCGCGTCGCGGTCACGGACCCGTGCCGATGCCACCGCGCGGACCTGGCCGCCGAAGCGGTCGCGCAGCTGGCGCCACGCCATCTCGTCACCGTCCAGCGCTGCGTCCACGAGCACCGAGGCGTCGGCCTCGAGGGTGCGGGGGCGGGGGTCGAGCGCGGTCAACGCTGGACCAGGATCGTGCCGGTGGTCGGCGTCTCGGCGCAGACCGTCTCGGTCGGTCGCTCCACGTGGACGGGCGTGCCGGGCACGACCACGTCACGGAAGACGACGCACACCGTGTCGTCGTCCTCGTCGATGGTGACAGGCACGAACCCGAAGCTGCAAGCCAGCACGGCAGCGATGGAGGTCACGCGGGCGAAGCGACGCACGGCAGTCCAGGGTCGGGTGTGAGGGTTCAAACGACCGAGAGCACGAGCGGTAACACCGTGCCCCCCGACCGCAACGCTGGCCGCGTCACGTCGAGCGGAGACCGTACGAACACATGGGCGCTTCAGCAAGCGTCCCGTGCGTCCACCGCAACCTCGCCCGGGCCCGTTGTGCACCGTCTCGCAGCGAATCGTCCGCTCGGACGGTCGAGACCGCAACCCTGCCTGATGGGCCGTCAGGAAACGCAGGGCGCACGGTTCTCGGACGCAACCGCACGTGACGGCGCATCCACCGAGTCGGCGGCCCGATGCCAGCTGATGGGTCGCGGGCAGGCTCCGACATCGTGCGCGGGCTCGCGACTACGGTCGCGGGCCCACGCACGTCAGGTGGGACCCGCCCATCGCTCAGGGAGCCGTCGATGGTCAAGCTCGCACTCAAGCTGGGGGTCAACGCCCTCGCCATCTGGGTCGCGGTGACCTTCGTCGAGGGCCTGTCGTTCGACAGCAGCGAGGGCTGGGGCAAGCTCGCGATCCTGGCCGTCGTGCTCGGTCTGGTCAACGCCGTGGTGAAGCCGATCGTGCGCTTCTTCAGCCTCCCCGCCGTGCTGCTGACGCTGGGGCTGTTCCTCATCGTGATCAACATCGCGATGTTCGGGCTGCTGGTGCTGGTGTCGGACTCGTTCGAGCTCGGGCTCTCGGCCGACGGCTTCGGACCGATCGCGATCGGCGGCTTCATCGTCAGCCTCGTCGCGTGGGTCGGCGAGCTCATCGTCCCCGAGGACTGAGCGGCCCAGCGCACTCCCCCGCTCAGCGCGGCGTCAGCAGCACCAGCGGGGTGTGCAGCCCGATGGCGTCGCCCCGCACCGTCGCGATGCGGCGACCCGGCTGGACGGCATC